>NZ_LSZI01000020.1:0-200188 GCF_001647535.1 Acinetobacter sp. SFA
GGAGCTTTTCGCAGGCTATCACGTCTTTCATCGCCTCTGACTGCCAAGGCATCCACCACATGCACTTAATTACTTGACTATACAACCCCAAACAGTCGTTTATCCTTACAAGTAGGATAAGCAACAGAGTTCGTCTTGCGACTTACTCATACAGTTGGCGTTTCGTAGATTTAACTACAGTACAGCTTCAATTAGATTCATATACCAAAACGCTTGATTCAGTTAATTTCGCTAGTAAATCATTGTTTGATTCATAGTTGCCTATGTTTCATTCAATGAGTTATGAACAAATTATTTCAACTCAAATATATTCTGTTAATGATTTTTCCAGCCTTCGTCAGGTCAGGAAACTGTGATAAATCACAGAGATTATCAAGTGCGCGCATCATAACGCTTGTACTTGCTAATCTCTAGGATCTAATCACCTGATCGCTTAGGAACTAAACAACTTCATCACTGTATGATTACATACTGCGCGAAGCGTAGCTTCTTGCTTAAATTTCAAGTAAAAGCAGTGCTTTTATGATCTTGAAATTTGGTGGAGACTAGGAGAGTCGAACTCCTGACCTCCTGCGTGCAAAGCAGGCGCTCTACCAACTAAGCTAAGTCCCCAGCTTATCAATAAGTCAATGTATCGTTCCGTTCTGTTTGNTGGTGGGTCTGACAAGACTTGAACTTGTGACCCCACGCTTATCAAGCGTGTGCTCTAACCAACTGAGCTACAGACCCTCAGATACATCGTATGAAGAACAACTTGTTGTGGATTCTTACCAATCGTCAATCTTTCGTTAAGGAGGTGATCCAGCCGCAGGTTCCCCTACGGCTACCTTGTTACGACTTCACCCCAGTCATCGGCCACACCGTGGTAAGCGTCCTCCTTGCGGTTAGACTACCTACTTCTGGTGCAACAAACTCCCATGGTGTGACGGGCGGTGTGTACAAGGCCCGGGAACGTATTCACCGCGGCATTCTGATCCGCGATTACTAGCGATTCCGACTTCATGGAGTCGAGTTGCAGACTCCAATCCGGACTACGATCGGCTTTTTGAGATTAGCATCCACTCGCGTGGTAGCAACCCTTTGTACCGACCATTGTAGCACGTGTGTAGCCCTGGTCGTAAGGGCCATGATGACTTGACGTCGTCCCCGCCTTCCTCCAGTTTGTCACTGGCAGTATCCTTAAAGTTCCCGGCTTAACCCGCTGGCAAATAAGGAAAAGGGTTGCGCTCGTTGCGGGACTTAACCCAACATCTCACGACACGAGCTGACGACAGCCATGCAGCACCTGTATGTAAGTTCCCGAAGGCACCAATCCATCTCTGGAAAGTTCTTACTATGTCAAGACCAGGTAAGGTTCTTCGCGTTGCATCGAATTAAACCACATGCTCCACCGCTTGTGCGGGCCCCCGTCAATTCATTTGAGTTTTAGTCTTGCGACCGTACTCCCCAGGCGGTCTACTTATCGCGTTAGCTGCGCCACTAAAGCCTCAAAGGCCCCAACGGCTAGTAGACATCGTTTACGGCATGGACTACCAGGGTATCTAATCCTGTTTGCTCCCCATGCTTTCGCACCTCAGTGTCAGTATTAGGCCAGATGGCTGCCTTCGCCATCGGTATTCCTCCAGATCTCTACGCATTTCACCGCTACACCTGGAATTCTACCATCCTCTCCCATACTCTAGCCAACCAGTATCGAATGCAATTCCCAAGTTAAGCTCGGGGATTTCACATTTGACTTAATTGGCCACCTACGCGCGCTTTACGCCCAGTAAATCCGATTAACGCTTGCACCCTCTGTATTACCGCGGCTGCTGGCACAGAGTTAGCCGGTGCTTATTCTGCGAGTAACGTCCACTATCCAAGAGTATTAATCTCGGTAGCCTCCTCCTCGCTTAAAGTGCTTTACAACCAAAAGGCCTTCTTCACACACGCGGCATGGCTGGATCAGGGTTCCCCCCATTGTCCAATATTCCCCACTGCTGCCTCCCGTAGGAGTCTGGGCCGTGTCTCAGTCCCAGTGTGGCGGATCATCCTCTCAGACCCGCTACAGATCGTCGCCTTGGTAGGCCTTTACCCCACCAACTAGCTAATCCGACTTAGGCTCATCTATTAGCGCAAGGCCCGAAGGTCCCCTGCTTTCTCCCGTAGGACGTATGCGGTATTAGCATCCCTTTCGAGATGTTGTCCCCCACTAATAGGCAGATTCCTAAGCATTACTCACCCGTCCGCCGCTAGGTAANGTAGCACCTTAAAGGGTGCCAATCTTGGCTCATCAATTTTCTGACAAATATTTCTCAAATAAACTTCGAGTAATTTCTACCATCAATCAATGAAAATAATTTCGATCAATCAACCAGTAAAAATCCACACAAGTTGTTCTTCATAATCTCTTAATGATCTTCTTAAAACTTCGTCAGTTTTAAGCTCCAACCCAATTACTTAACGTTTCGTTTCATGCATTGTGTTGGTGTGCTGCGTATTCTATACAGTTTCAAAACAAGCGCAAGAGCTTTTCTTGAAAATATTCAGAAAAAACCATCGTACGTTTATTTTTTAACCTAAAACTCTATTTTTAACACTTTTTTTGAGTTTTTCTACCTATTTCAGCATGCAAATTTTAAGGAAATGTTAATTTTACTCTTCTGCCTTCATAAAAAAAGATCACCTAAGAGTGATCTTTTTGATTCTTGAAAGATTATTTAATTTGCCTGTTCAACAAGCCAAGTCATGAATTTTTGACGCTCAACTTTAGATGCTTTCTGCCATACCTGAATCAATTGCTGATCAAGCTGATTGCCTGTCATATTTTCCGCTATTTTCACATTTACAGTCTTCGGCGCTACCGTTACCTGAGTATAAACTGCTGCAGACTGATTGACGGGAGTCACAGCTTTACTAGTTAAATCTACAGACCTGGTTAAAATACTTTTTCCAAATAATGGCCTGGCTGTCTCTTTTGCTCCCATCTGCTGAACCAGCAGCTGATTTTTTGCATCATAAAGCCCAATAATCGGCTGGTCTTTATAATTTTTTGCTTCCTCAAAATCTTTAGGAGCGTTCATCAAAGTTAACCTATAAGTTTCACCCTCGATCAGCTCAGGTGTTTTTACAGTAACTACGCCAGATTTCAAGATGTCATGTGAATTATCTGAGTGCTGGAAAAATTCGTTATAACGTACGCTAATCGCATTTACCCCCGCATTCAAGGTATAAGCCTGATTTGAACGCAAGAAACCTGATTTTACCTCCTGATCATTTACGGCAACAATTTTTATTTCTTCAGGTACTGTAACGGTTACAGCTGAAAAAGCCGATGTACTAAATAAAAACACTGCTGCTGTTGCCGCAATACCTAAATCCATATCCATTACTCGTTATTGGTTGTTTATTAAAAATAAGCACTATCTGCCTTTTAAATGACAATCCAATGACAAAAGTTGAAAATAATACAGCCTGAACTTCTAGAATTTATTCAGCTAGATATATTAGATAGTAGGTAAACACAACTCCAATATATAAAAAAAGAAGCATTACTCTGCTTCTTTTAATCTGGTTTTTTTAATTAAAGCTGATTAGGTAAAGGTCTTGAATCGCTCCGCATCATCTATAAAGGTTTTCTCACCTGCAGGTGCTTCTATTGAACCAAATACTAGTTGAGCGCGAAGTTTCCAGGAAGGCGGTATATCGAAAGTTCGTGCGACCTCTTCATCAATAATTGGGTTGTAATGCTGTAACGAAGCACCAATATTTACTTCTGCCAAAGCAGTCCAGGTTACAAACTGTGCAATCGCAGAAGAATGCTCTGACCAGACCGGAAAATTATCGGCATAGAGTGCGAACTGCTCCTGCATCGACTTCACTACATCCTGGTCTTCATAGAATAGCGCAGTACCGTAACCTGCAGCAAACGCATTGATCTTGTTATTGGTTGCCTCAAATGCATCTGCTGACACGAGGTCACGCAAAGTTTCGCGTACAATATGCCAGAAGGTATCATGTGATTGACCAAATAAAATGACCACACGTGAGGTTTGCGAATTAAAAGATGAAGGACTGAATTTCACTGCATCTTTAATAATTTGTTCGATTTCTGCCTGATCCAGTTTTACATTTTTTCCAATCGAATAAATGCTACGGCGTTTCTTCATCTGATCTAAAAATGTCATGAATTCACCTCTGTATACCTTGATTATTAATAAATCGATCAAGTCATACTACGTGTTTTAAGCACCCATAACAGGTGCATTTCGATAACATTGTGTTTCATTTATATAACGCTTGGATTTATATCTGAGTAGCAGGTATGGATCTGACTTCATCACAGCCACCATGCTATTCACTACCACTCTATTCACAGTGTTTTAATTCAATATTTTAAAACGGTACTGATCCAACTGTTGCAATTTTTCTTCTACCGTTTGCTCAATTGATCCAAAGCACAGCTGGGCACGCAACAACCAATTCTTGTCGATGTCAAAATGCTCAGCGACTTTTTCATCAATTAGGGGATTATAATGCTGCAAGGAGGCTCCCAAGCCAGAATCTGCCAATGTCGCCCATACAGCAAATTGTGCCATACCGGAAGTTTGTTCAGACCATGCTGGAAAATCTTCACTATTTAATGGCATTTTCTTTTGCAATTGTTGAATCACGGACTGATCTTCATAAAATAAAATCGTGCCATAGGCTTCAGCACACTGATTCAGTTTCAGCTCCACTCCTTCATAAATATGCTCTGGTACATGCTGGCGCTGAACCTGTTTCACAATTTCCCAGAATTGATGATGAGAATCTGCAAATAACACGGCAATGCGCGTACTTTGGGAATCGTAGGCGGAAGGACAACTGCGCACTGCTTCCTGAATGATTTCGCAAAGATAGGCCTGACTATAATGCACCCGTTTACCCAACGCATAAATACTACGGCGCTTTTTTAACTGATCAATAAAGGTCAGCTCCAGATCATCATTCAGTTTGTTTTTTTTTGAAAACTTAAAGTCCTTGGTTATATCGCTTGTTAATACCTGACCAATCTTATCTAGCAATGCCATTTTCTACCCCACAAAACCAAGCTAAAACAGCCTGAATAATCCCGTAGAATTATAATGGTTTTATTAAGCTAAATAACTTTGCTTAATTTTTTCAAGCTGCTTTTTAGAGCATTCAAACCCGCTAAAAACAACAAACTCCGCACTTGGCGAAGTTTGTGTGAACTATAACGCATTATTTATTTTTCAGTTTCAAACAATGCAGCGACAAATGACTTAGCGGAAAATGGACGCAAATCATCAATTTTTTCACCGACACCAATAAACCGGATCGGCACATGGGTACGACTGGCGATATTAAACAGCACACCACCTTTGGCAGTCCCATCCAGTTTGGTAATGGTCAAACCTGTCAAGCCGACTGCCTCATCAAACATTTCAACCTGATTAATGGCATTCTGGCCAGTACCGGCATCCACCACCAACATGACTTCATGCGGTGCAGTTGCATCAATTTTCTGCATGACACGTTTTACTTTGGTCAATTCCTGCATCAAATGACCTTTATTATGCAAACGACCCGCTGTATCTGCAATCAATACATCTACACCCTTGGCCCGGGCACTTTCAAAAGCATCGAAAATGACCGAAGCCGAGTCAGCACCATGACCTTGAGCCACGACTGCAATATTATTACGCTCACCCCAGATCTGTAGCTGTTCCGTTGCAGCTGCACGGAAAGTATCACCTGCTGCCAGCATA
Organism: Acinetobacter sp. SFA; assembly: GCF_001647535.1. Taxonomy (NCBI): domain Bacteria; kingdom Pseudomonadati; phylum Pseudomonadota; class Gammaproteobacteria; order Moraxellales; family Moraxellaceae; genus Acinetobacter; species Acinetobacter sp. SFA. The sequence goes on from NZ_LSZI01000020.1 coordinate 5,751, forward strand.
ACAGTCTTGCCTTCACCTTGTAGGCGTTTGGCCAGTTTGCCAATCGTCGTGGTTTTACCGACACCATTTACACCCACCACCAGAATTACATAAGGTGATTTGTTTGGATCAATATGCAGCGGTTTTACCCGTGGTGCCAATAAAGCCACCAACTCTTCCTGAAGTGCTTTATAGAGTGAATGCGAATAGATCAAATCACCACGTGCCGTACGTTCAGTCAGGTTAGTAATAATGGTCTTGGTTGCATCGACACCAATATCAGCCACCAGAAGCTGTTCTTCAACTTCTTCTAATAATTCATCATCAATTTCTTTACCACCGATCAGGATATTGACCATCCCATCGGCAAGGTTCTTACGGGTTTTGGTTAAACCCTCTTTCATACGGCTAAAGAAGCCACCTTTTGCCGCAGAATCTTCATTTTCAGTTTCTGTGGTAACAGGTGCAGAAACTACAGCTGCTTCGCTTGGCGTTTCTACGATAGGCACATTGACCGCAGGTAAGCTCGGTAATGTGACATCATCATCTCCGATATCAGCATCAATCAAAAATTTGTTTTGCCCATTAGATTGCTGTTGCATGCCGAATCCTTGAAAAGCATTGCGTTAAAAACCCAGATTCTACCATAACTTGCCTGCTTTGCAGCTAGCAATACAATTGCTGGACAAACATACCAAAAAGCTACAGCTCTCGGTTGCTTTCAAGCACGCATTTATTAAAAATAACTCTAAATACAAATGCCTATTTTGGGAGATCTAGTGTTCACTACCTTTTTTACTGTCTCCTCTTTCTCTCAAATGATCCAACAGATGATCTATCCATTCGGTGCAGCGGTCTTGTTTAGCCTGAGCTTTAGCCCAGCTCAGGCACAAACCCGAAGTGAATTGTCACGGACTACTTTTGAAACCACGTTAAGTAACGGTTTAAAAGTCATAATTCGGGAAGACCATCGTGCGCCCATGGTAATGACACAAATCTGGTATAAAGTCGGCAGTAGTGATGAATCCGGGAATATTCTGGGAGTTTCACACGCACTTGAACATATGATGTTCAAAGGCACCCATAAAGTTCCAAATGATGAATTCACCCGTCTTAGCCGGATTTATGGCGGCAGTATCAATGCCGCTACCTTCACCAATTACACCAATTATTATCAGCTTTATCCTAAAGCCTATTTTCCTATGGCACTGGAACTTGAGTCTGACCGTATGAGCAATTTATTACTGCGGCAGCAGGACTTCGAGCCAGAAATTAAAGTCGTCATGGAAGAGCGGCGCCAGCGTACTGATGACAATCCGCGGGCGCAAGCCTTTGAACGGTTTAAATGGATCAGTTATCCGACCAGTCACTACCGTCAGCCAGTGATTGGACATATGAAAACCCTAAATAATATTCAGTTGAATGATGTCAAAAAATGGTACCGGGACTGGTACAGCCCGAATAATGCTATTTTAGTGATTGTCGGAAATATCGAATCTGAAGCTGCTTTGGCTCAGGTACAAAAATATTTTGCTGACATTCCCGCACGCCCCACCCCAGCGCGCAATGATGTACTAGAATTTGAACGCCTAGGCTATCGGCATATGGAGATCAACAGCAATGTTCAAGTACCCAATCTTTATATGACCTGGAACGTAAAATCATTAACCACAGCTAAAAACCCGCAAGATGCCTATGCATTGAGTATTATTCGCAGTCTTTTGGACAGTGGGATTTCTTCCCGCCTGCAAGATCGCCTGATAAGAGATCGTAAAATTCTGACCTCTGTCAGCGTGTCTTATGATCCTTATAATCGTGGTGACAGCCTGTTTGGTATTTCAGCACTTCCTGTTTCAGGTGTTAGCCTGGCAGAAGCACAAGCAGCAATTCAGGATGAAATTGATTTACTAAAAACTGAATCTATTTCCGAGCGAGAACTGGAGCGCATCAGTACACGTTTTATTTCAAGTCTGATTTATAGTCAGGATGATCTGGCTGGACAGGCCAGAATGATTGGAAATCTGGAGGTTAATGGCCTGAGTTATCGCCTGATGGATGAGTTACCAAAACATTTTGAAAGCGTCAGTACTCAGGATATCCAGCGCGTCGCCAATGCCTACTTTGTCAGAGAAAACCTCAGCACACTTTATCTCTCACCCGAACAAAACACCCAGTAACGGGGATTATAAATGCTTCAAGTTTATCCAATTTTGCTTATTTGTGTTTTAAGTTTGAGTACGGCTATTCATGCAGAAAACTATCTGAACCATCAGCCTGCCCAAAATGATAATCCGAGTCAGTTACAGTCTATTCCTCTGTTGCAAAGTCTTAAAAATATCAATCCGCAACGTGAGTTTCAGGCTCCTTATATTCATGACCTGAATAATCGCTACAAGGTACGTACGCTATTTGTTGAAACTCAAGATCTTCCAATGGTAGATATCCAGCTGACCTTCAATGCTGGCTCGGCCCGTGATCAGGAAATTGCTAAAGGACTGTATGGTCTGTCAAATATGGCAGCCAAACTGATGCGTGAAGGCACAGATAAATATAGCGCAAATCAGGTAGCGGCTGTTTTTGACCAAACTGGTGCACAATTCAGCGTACAAGCATATCGGGACATGTTCGTAATTCGTCTACGTACGCTCTCAGACCCAAAAAAATTAGAACCCGCCTTAGCAATGATGATGGAAGTTATAAAGAATGCGTCATTTAAACCGTCCAGCATCAATTTAGCCTTAAGTAATACCCAAGTAGGGCAAAAGCAACTACAGGAAAACCCCAGCCGGCTGATGGATATCCGTTTTTATCGCACCCTTTATGGTCAACATCCTTATGCAGAACCAGTCACTGGCACCCAAGGCAGTACCAAAAAAATTAACGCAGAGTTATTAAAAAAATTCCGTGATCAATTTCTGGTAGCACAAAATATGAATATTGCCATTACCGGAAAACTTAGTCCTAAACAGGCACTCGAGCTATCTGAACGAATTGCCGGCAATTTACCTCAAGGACAAAAAGCAGCAGCATTACCAATGCCTGAGATTAAATCTGGTTTTGAAGTAGTACATTTACCCTATAAATCGTCTCAGGCACATGTCATCTTTGGACATCTAGGACCGACCCGCTTTACTACGGATAAACTGGCTTTAGAGATCGCTAATCGAATATTTGGGGGGGGTGGTTTTAATTCAGTACTCATGCAGGAGCTTCGGGTAAAACGAGGTTTTACCTACGGAGCTTATAGTTCAATCAGCTTTACTCAGTCGCCCGGAGTATTCAGCTTCAAATATGCTACACGTCAGGATCAACTGCTAGACAGCATTCAGGTCGCACATCGGGCATTTATCAACTTCGTTAGCCAACCCATTGATGGTCAGCGTCTGGAAGAAACCAAAGCCGGCATGCTACGTGCCTTCCCTAACGTTTACAGCAGTAATGCCACTATCAATGCCCAGTTAGGCAATATGGGCTTTTATAGCGAGCAAAGTAATTATCTATCTGGTTATTCGGACCGTTTGGCTCAAATCACGGCTACAGATGTACAAAATGCCATACGCAAGCACTTCCATCCCGATCGCTTAACACTCATCATCGTCAGTAAAGAACTGGATAAGACTGCATTGGAAATGCGTTTAGAACAAAATTTGATTGATGCAAATTTTTACTTGCCCGCTCGTCCTCTCCCTAGCGCATCTCCACAGAGACCGGTGGAAGCTGACGTACCCGTAACGACTCCTGCTGATAAGCCTGCATCAATTTAAGATATTGCCCACGACGGATATGCTGCTGCTCTAACAGAGCGAGTGCCATATCCTGAGTTTGGGGAAGATTTTGCTGCTTAGACAATTGCTGAATTTGAGTAACTTGCGACATGCTCAACGGACGATATAAAGCAAATGCGGCTAAAAACAGGATCACCGCAACAATAAAGATAACAACACTATTATAAATCTGTTCCAGATTAATTCTGCTGAAAAGTTGATTTAGTTTTTCTGACTCTATAGACATACACTACCTCAGGTTAAAGGTAGTGTATGATTGCCATTGCACAAGTTCAAGTCAGCACACCGAATATTCATAAGGACTGAAAATCTGCTTATGCCAAGCTTAATTCATTGCTTTGGTTAAAATTGTAGAATAGAGTACCGCCGCTACCACTGCCAGTACGAGTAGAATCGCAAATTTACTTAAACCTGCTTCTGCTTCAGGTGGATGCAAGCGGTCTTCATCTGCAATACGGACTAATTCGCCATTATAGAGTTTATAAAACTGCTCACGCTGGTTTTCGTCCAGCTCACGAGTAAAATCATATACTTCTTTGCGCTGTGCCAGACCATATTCACCCAAATGGGTGTATTTACTAAATATAGCAGCATCAAGCTTTTTGCGATGCAAATCTGCAAGCTCCATAATTTGTCCTGCAGTCGGCGGCATATCAAATTTCACACCATCTAAAGTTCTTGTCGTCATGGCTTTCTCCTTGTTGTTTGCTATCCATTTACAATGTAGCTTAATAATATTTATAATTGTGTATAGTTTAATCAGTTAAACTATAACTGAAGTAAACAGACAAATTCGAATAGTTGACTTTTCCATTATTTTGTAATATTAGTTTAACAATACTAATTTATATTTGTATTTAGACTCATAAGTCTATCCTGAAATCATAATTAAAATTAAGGAGTTTATATATGATTCAACAATTCTCTCAGCATGACCTGGAACATCTGTATGCAGATGCCGTGAATACCATTCAATCACAAATGAACTTTGTCGATGCGGTAAAACAGCTTGAAGAAGCAGCTCGCGCCGGCCATGGTAAAGCAGCACTTTTTTTAGCAGAACTTTACTATCAAGGTTTCCGTGTAGAACGAGATTCACTCAAAGCCCAGTACTGGCAAAACATGGCCACGATGAAAGCATAAAAGAACGTCACCTAGGTGGCGTTTTTTTCAGCCATATTTTCAATAAACCGCAATCAATACATATTTTCTTACGATTACTTGCAAAGCTGAAACAGTAATTACTTATAAAGTTTCTAGAATAGGGGCTGTCATCCAATAGCACTTAATTCCAATGAAACCACGAACAATTATTCAAATTGATCCGATCTGCAAAGAATTTCTTCTGAAGATTACAATGCTGAAATCCATGATGAATTGTGGCGAGCTATGGGGCGCATATCATAAAGGTTGGGCAATGATGCGCGACCACGAAGACTGCATCTTTCCATTTTGGCTTAATCCACTCGATGCCCAAAATTACGCTCAACAACATTGGCCACATTACATTCCACGTAAAATCAATTCTGAAGATTTTGAAAATGCGTTATTACCAACCTTATCACGACTGAATGTTACACCCGCCCTATGCAATACCAATGGCACCAGACTTAAACTAACTGCTGCACAAATGCGTCACCTATTTTTTTCGCAACAAAGACTGCACATTGCTTAAATAACATGCTATTTATAAAGAGTAAAACTTAAAAACCTAGAGATGTTCAGGTTGAATACATACTCAAGGATTAATAATAAATTGACCGATAAGGATGATTAAGCATGACCAATGTGGCACAGGTGCTCAGTGAAAAAATGCATCAAGCTATTTATACCATCCGTCCAGATTCTACAGTTTTAGAGGCCATCACCTTGATGGCCGAAAAAGGAATCGGGGCGCTGGTAGTCACCCATGAAGACAGCGTGGTGGGGATTTTGTCAGAACGGGATTACACCCGTAAGATTGCCCTGATGCAAAGAACCTCATTTGATACTACAGTCAATGAGATCATGACTTCTAAAGTGATTACCGTGACATCAGCCACTACGGTAGAAGACTGTTTATCGCTGATGACTGATCGTCACCTGCGTCACTTACCTGTGGTCGAACATGAAAAACTGATCGGTTTGATTTCAATTGGAGATTTGGTCAAAGCGGCTATGGAGGACCAACGCAAACTGATTGAGCAATTACAGCAATATATCTCAGGTTAAAATAATACTGCCTCTACTCCCCAACATAGAAAGACCATTTAAATATCCCAAAATTTAAAGAACACAAAGATAAACCATCATATTTGAGATATAAAAAATCCCGACACATGTACCGGGATTTTTTATATCAACATTTTGAATAAAATCAGTTTAAACCGAGTTTTTCTGCAACATAATCTGAGTCTTTATCACCACGACCCGATAGGTTAACCACAATTTTTGTATCCTTTGGCAGTTTCCCTGCTTCACGAATGGCCCAAGCCACCGCATGCGAACTTTCCAGTGCAGGCACAATGCCTTCTACGCGTGACAAGGTCATAAATGCATCCAGACATTCCTGATCGGTCGCAGTCGTATACTCGACCCGACCCAAATCTTTCAGCAAACTATGCTGTGGCCCCACACCTGGATAATCCAGACCAGAAGCAATTGAATGCACTGGCAATGGCTCGCCTTGTTCATCTTCCAGAACATAACAGGCCATACCATGTAACTGGCTCGGCTTACCTAGAGTTAAAGTAGCTGAATGCATATCGGTATCTAAACCATGACCTGCTGGCTCAACGCCAACCAGCTTCACATCCGGTTCATTTAAAAATGCAGTGAATGCGCCGACTGCATTAGAACCACCACCAACACAAGCAACGATATAATCAGGATTTGCACCAAAACGTTCATTGGTCTGAACTTTAATTTCATCGCCAATAATCGACTGAAAATCACGTACCATCATCGGGAATGGGTGCGGTCCAACCACTGAACCGATAGCATAGATGTAATTTTTCGGATCTTTCAAATATTCTTCAAAAGCGCTATCGACTGCATCTTTAAGCGTAGCTGTACCGCGAGTCACAGAAATCAGTTTGGCACCCAGAATTTTCATCTTGACGACGTTTGGATGTTCTTTTTCGATATCCACTTGCCCCATATGAATTTCACATGGGATACCCACCAAGGCACATGCAGTTGCCAAAGCAACACCATGCTGGCCGGCACCAGTTTCTGCGATGACTTTGGTCTTGCCCATATATTTGGCCAGTAAAGCTTCACCCAGACAGTGATTGATCTTGTGCGCGCCGGTATGATTCAGATCTTCACGTTTTAAATAAATCTGTGCTCCACCGAGCTGTTCAGAAAGGCGTTTGGCATGAAATAAAGGACTTGGACGACCGACATAATGAGCAAACAGGTCTTTCAGTTCATTCTGAAATTCTTCAGTCTGACGAATTTCCTGATAGGCCACATTAATATCATCCATGGCCTGTTTCAGATCGGGTGGAATAAACTGACCGCCATATCGACCAAAAAAACCCTCTTCATTGGGTAATGCAATACCATTAATTTGATGAGTCATAATCATGCCCGAGATTTTAAATAAAAGATAATGAGTGACTTTATACTAGAATAATTTGTTTTAAATCACTAATAACTCTAACTAAAGTCACTTATAGATAAATAGAATTAACGCGCAAGATATTTGGTCATGTCTTCAATGCCTTTCAGCGTCATTGGAAACATATGATTTTCAAATATTTGCTGGATCAGACCAATGGTATGGGTGTAATGCCAGTATTTTTCTTCTTCCGGATTCAGCCAGGCAGTTTTATCAAAATGCTGACGCAGACGCTGTAACCAGACCTGTCCAGCTTCATCATTCATATATTCAACCGAACCACCGACAGAATTCAGCTCATACGGTGCCATACTGGCATCACCGACCACAATCACGCGGTAATCGCGGCCATAGGTATTGAACAAATCCCAGGTATTCATGCGTGAACTGGAACGACGGACATTATCTTTCCAGACATAGTCGTACAGACAGTTATGAAAATAAAAATATTCCAGGGTTTTGAATTCGGTTTTCGCAGCACTGAACAGCTTTTCACACTGGGCAATATGCGCATCCATCGAACCACCGACATCGAACAGCATTAAAACTTTAATACGGTTACGACGCTCGGGCACCAGTTGTACATCCAGAATACCCTGCTTGGCCGTTTCACGAATCGTACCATCAATATCCAGTTCTTCGGCTGCACCCTGACGGGCAAACTTACGCAAACGGCGCAATGCCATCTGCATCTGGCGGCTACCCAAAATCTGTTCATCATCCAGATTGCGGTATTGACGCTGCTCCCAGACTTTCACCGCAGAACGCTTACGTCCCGGCCCGCCAATACGCACACCTTCAGGATGATCGCCATAGGCACCAAAGGGTGAAGTACCACCGGTACCAATCATCTTGTTACCGCCCTGATGTTTTTTATGCTGTTCGCGCAGACGCTCTTCCAGCATTTTCATCAGTTCTTCTAGCGATCCGGCTTTTTTCAGCTCTTCGCGCTGCTCCGGGGTCAGATGCTTCTCGAGTAATTCGAGATCGAACCAGTCTTTGGGCAGCTTATGCACCTGATTTAGCAGTTCATCCAGATCAAAGGTCGCGATACCATCAAAATAGTCTTTCATGGCACGATCGAACTTGTCGAAATAGCGCTCGTCTTTGACCATGACGGTTTTGACCAGCTGATAGAACTCGTCCTGATCGGCAAACACCAGACCTGCAGCAACCGCCTGATTCAGGTCAATCAATTCGCGGGTCGATACCGGTACGCCGTATTTGCGTAAGGTATAAAACAGTCGCACAAACATGCGTGTTTCTCCCTTAACGACGTGACATAAATGCTAGACGTTCAAGCAACTGTACATCTTGCTCATTTTTAATCAAGGCGCCGTATAGAGGCGGAATTGCTTTGGATTTATCAGTATTGCGCAGAATATCTTCCGGCATATCATCTGCCATGAGCAGGCTGAGCCAGTCGATCAGTTCAGAAGTTGAAGGTGGTTTTTTTAAACCCGGAACTTTACGAAGTTGGAAGAATACCTGTAAGGCTTCATTCACCAATGTTGCAGAGATATTGGCAAAATGCACATCGATGATTTCACGCATAGTGGCTTCATCCGGGAATTCGATGTAATGGAAGAAGCAACGGCGCAGGAAAGCATCTGGCAATTCTTTTTCATTATTTGAGGTAATGATTACGATTGGACGCTGTGTTGCCGTAATGGTTTCGCCTGTCTCGTATACATAGAACGACATTTTATCAAGTTCATGCAGCAAGTCATTTGGAAACTCGATGTCTGCCTTGTCAATTTCATCAATCAGCAGGACACAGCGCTCTTCACTGGTAAAGGCTTCCCACAATTTGCCAGGCTTAATGTAGTTCTTGATGTCATAGACACGATCATCACCCAACTGACTATCGCGCAGGCGCGATACGGCATCGTATTCATACAGGCCTTGCTGTGCTTTGGTGGTGGATTTAATGTGCCAGGTGATCAATTTTAAACCCAGACTTTGTGCGACTTGCTCGGCCAGTAAAGTTTTACCTGTACCCGGCTCACCTTTGACCAGTAACGGTTTTTGCAAACTGCGTGCAGCTTTCACCGCAAGTTTTAAACTGTCAGTCGCAATGTACTGATCGGTACCTGAAAATTGTTGAATATCAGCAGACATGATTGAACCTTATTTTTTACTTACAGCGGTGAACTTTTCTCGTGAACACGAATATTGCTTTTGTTCGACACATAAGTCGACCAGCAATAGCCAATCACAGAACCGATCCCAATGACAAATAAAATAAGTGACGCATTAATCCAAACTAAAGGCTGCTCTTTGGTCAGCATCCCGAATAACAGCCCAAAAATCGCGGGTGCAATGGAAGCATTCGGTCCCTCAGACACAGTGGGTGTCAGCAAAACAGCGAAGGCCATAATCCACAAAAAACCACCCATAGGTTTAGGCAAGCGTTTGGTCACACCATACCAGCACCATAAAGCAATCAAGCTGCCGAGCAGGTAAACTGCTACGGCAATGCTCTGTTCAGGAATTGAGTCTAATACAGCGACATAACCATTCATTTCACAACTCCTGAATTAACATTAAGCACCACGAAGCCCTTCTGGCTCTACAGCATTCGGGTCAATTAAACCTTCGGGCGGCATTTGCAGAAAGAAACCGCGGGTTTCAATAGAATCCATCACATGCAGAACATTGGCACGTGCCAGTTTACGTGATTCGCTTAATTCAAGATGCATGACAAAAGTCGCACGCCCAAATGCTGCCTGTACCGCTTCAGTTAATACACTTAAAGGCTCGAATGTTTCAGCTTCGCTTTCATTCGCAGGACGCGCCACATACAGATACATTTCACTTTTTTTGCTGGATTTGTAGATAGACACTTGCATATTTCAAACGACTTTTCTGGAAAAACAACCGCAAGGATACATCAAAAAAAAGACAGAAACATTAGCCACGTCTCATGCATCAGTCGTGATTTTGTATAATTGCTTTTTCTTTAACCAATCCTGCAGCCAATCACTCGCTGACTTTCATCTGGGTAGACAGATAAGATTCATCCTGATGCAATACCTCAATCAGGGGCCGAGTTAATAACTCATAGCGCCATCCAAGCAGATAATCCGGCAGATCCTGTTCATCCTTGTGAAAGACTACATGCTGATACAGTGCATTCAACCATTTCTTGCGCATCAGCACTTCTTTGGGAATCGAGGTTTCATTGACCACATGTTGAATAATTGCATCAATTCTGTCGCCGATATCTCGGGAAGAGTGGCGGATTGGACGTGCCAGGCGTAAGGGCCATTCGGCCTGGTCAGGCAGGAATTTCAACAGATCTAAAATCGTTTTGCCATGTTCGCGTAAAATATTGCCCCGAATATCTTTAACATGGCTAAGCTGAAAATTATTGCGCGGAAACTTTTCGACCAGATCAATCATGCTCGAATTTTTCAGGATAAAACTGCGTGGCTGATTCAATGCTTTGGCAATCTGATCACGCCAGACCATCAATTGCTGCAATTGCATCAGTTGACGGCGTGAATGCCGGTAATTTCCAACATCCTGATACAACAAGGCCGTAGGTGTATCTTTACCAATTTCCTGTGTCAGGAAACGACAATCCTGTAAGGCAAAATCCAGCAGATCTTTCGCATCCAGCTCATGTTTGATTTTTTCCGACAGTTGTACCAGATAATGCACATCATTGGCCGCATACAGTAATTGGTCTGAGCTGAGTGGACGTGCCAGCCAGTCAGAACGGGTCTGGTCTTTTTCAATATCGACTTCCAGCATCTGCTTGAGTGCATTTTGATAGCTAACTTGCAAACCATGTCCCAGAAATGACATACCGATCTGGGTATCGAATACATTACTCAGCGATTTTTTCTGGGTATAGTGATAGATCAGGTCGATATCTTCACTACAGGCATGAAAAATATTTTGCTGTGCGTCAAAAATTTTATTAAGGAACTCAGTCAAATCCAGTGTGGTACCATCCAGCAAATAAACCTGGTTGTCTACATTAATCTGGAACACACCCAGCTTAGGCCACAAGGTATCGACCTTGATAAACTCGGTATCCAACCCGTAAACTGAATTCTGGTCCATTAGTTTCAGTACAGGAGTTAAGTCGTGCTGGTGTTGAATAAATTGAAACATAAAGACTGAGTCTAAATTTAGATGCTCGATAAAACCATATTACCCCATATATAGAATTTATATATAAAAATATTATGCCTTACTTAAACTATTTGTTTCATTTTTCTCAGATAACTGCAGATAATAAGACACTAAAACTTCTTAATAATATATTTTTTATATTATATATCGAAAAAAGATAATTAATATTTTACTTAATTCGCATACGATTATGCACAGCCTGACTCAAAGTGTGACTATCGACATATTCCAGTTCTCCGCCTTGCGGTACACCTTGTGCGATACGGGTCATCTGGATTGGCAAATGTTTACTGGCTTCTACCAGATAATGTGCCGTGGCCTGCCCTTCAACTGTCGCATTGGTGGCCAGAATCACTTCTTTGACCCGCCCCTGACTCAAGCGTTGCAACAAATACGGAATACCAATTTCTTCCGGACCAATCCCGTCAAGTGGAGACAGATGTCCGCCCAATACATGATATTTACCACGAAAACTGCCGCTTTGTTCAATCGCCATCACATCTGCCGGAGATTCCACTACGCACAGCAGTTCATCATCACGATCAAGAGACGTACAGATATTGCAGACTTCATCTTCAGTAAGTGAATGACAGATCGAGCATTCATGAATGTGGTTGGTTGCCTCAGTCAAGGCATGTGCCAGACCTACTGCACCCTCACGATTTTTCATGATCAAGTGCAATGCCATGCGCTGAGCCGATTTCGGCCCCACGCTTGGCAATATGCGTAATGCTTGAACCAGTTGATCAAAACGATCACTAAACATTGCGCATTCTTCCTTAGAACATGCCAGCCAAGCCAGGTGGTAAACCCATGCCCGAATTTGCTGCTTTCATTCTTTCATCAGAAACCAGTTCTGCCTGACGCGCTGCATCATTCATTGCAGCTGCAATCAGGTCTTCAATCATGTCTGGATCATCCTGAAGTAATTCTGGATTGATTTCGATACGCTTTACTACATTACGGCAAGTCATAGTCACTTTCACCAGACCACCACCCGCTTCCGCATGCACTTCAGTTTGTGCCAGCTCTTCCTTGGCTTTTTTTACGTTATTTTCAACTTCTTTTTGCATACGCTGAGCTTGCTGCATCAACATGTTAATGTTCATAAATATCTCCGAACATAAATTTATAAAATTAGATAAGATCTAAACCGCGAGTAATATCACGAATAATATCACCAATCTCTTCCAAACCAACAGAAACGCGAATTAAACCTTCACGGATACCTGCTGCCGCCTTGGCTTCTGGAGACAGTTTGCCATGAGTCGTGGTTGCCGGATGAGTAATAGTTGATTTCACATCACCCAGATTACCAGTAATTGAAATGAACTTGGTATTGTCAATTACTGTCCAGGCGCCTTCACGACCACCTTTCACTTCAAAAGACACGATACCGCCAAAACCGGTTTGCTGTTTTGCTGCCAGTGCATGACCAACATGTTCAGGCAAACCTGCGTAATACACTTTTTCAACTTTCGGATGCGCATTCAGAAATTCCGCCAGTTTTTGAGCACTGGCAGAATGTTCACGCATACGTAAGCGTAGCGTTTCCAAGCCTTTTAGGAACACCCAGGCATTGAACGGGCTCATTGACGGGCCGGTAGTACGCACATAACCGAAGATTTCTTCCAGTACCTTGTGATTACCCACGACTGCACCGCCTAATGCACGACCCTGACCATCAAGGTACTTCGTAGCTGAATATACAACGAGGTCAGCACCAAATTTGATTGGTTGTTGTAATACTGGGGTACAGAAGCTGTTATCAATGGCCAGCAAAGCATTATTGGCATGGGCAATATCTGCCAGGGCTTGAATGTCTGCCACTTCTGCCAGCGGATTGGATGGAGACTCTACAAAAAGTAATTTGGTTTCAGGCTTGATGGCATTTTTCCAGGCATCCAGATCAGTCAAGTCGACAAAATCAACTGCTACACCGAATTTAGCAACATATTTTTCAAATAAAGAAACGGTGGAACCAAATACTGCACGTGAACAGATTACATGATCGCCTGCTTTCAAAAATGCCATTGCTACTGCCATAATCGCTGCCATACCTGAACTGGTGGCAACGGCGCGCTCTGCACCTTCTAAAGCAGCCAGACGCTTTTCAAACATGGCAACGGTCGGGTTAGTAAAGCGAGAGTAGATATTACCCGGCTCTTGGCCTGAAAATTTTGCGGCAGCTTCTGCGGCATTTTCATAAACAAATGACGATGTTAGAAAAATCGGTTCGCCATGCTCACCCTCAAAGCTACGGGTGTGACCAGTACGGATGGCTAAAGTTTCTAATTGGTAGTTAATATCGTCTTGCTGGCTCATCACTTTACTTCAGCCCTAAGGCTGCCTTTTGTAAAAAATTGCCAACATTTTGAGCGCCTAAGCTATTTCAGGTCAAGGCATAATAAGCGATTATTGCTTAGACTTCGATCAATCCTTCCGCGGATACGGATATTTTATTTACATGATTCAGTTAAAACAAAATTTTCAGCGTCAGCAAAAAAAATTGAAACACCTCAAGACCCGGGTGTTTAATGCCTCCTCACTGATTCTGTCGCAAAAAACCCTTTTTGAATATATTGCTGGCACCCAGTTTTACAAAATCCGATATTACGCCTCACCCGACAAAAAATATAAGGAACCATTGGTCTTTATTGCTCCCCTGGCCGTTAATATGGATATCTATGACCTGTATCCCTATCGTTCACTGGTCAAGCATTTTCAGCATAGCGGTTTTGATGTCTATCTGGTGGAGTGGAAACGTTTTGACTTTAAGCATCGTCATCTGAACTTTTTATCTTTTATCGATTCTGCTATTCCCCAGTCTATTGAAACGATCTGCAATCATTCAGGTAGTCAGCTGATTTCCCTACATGGCTGGAGTATGGCAGGCGTATTTGTCACGCTTTATACCGCCCTGCATTCGCCGGAACATGTCAAGAATCTGATCGTAGTCGGCAGTCCGATTGACAGTTATGCTTCAGGACGTGTCGGCAAACTGTTTTCTACAACCAATAAACTGATTTCTAAAAATAAAAATCTAAAACAGGCCATTCATCAAGGGCTGATTCCAAAACAGTATATTCATACACCGGGTATTTTAAATGCCTTGGGCTTTAAATTACTTGACCCGATTGGCTGGTTCAAAAGCCAAAAGCGGTTTTTGCTAAATCTTGATCGTGCCGAAGATGTCTATGAACACGCAACTATGGGAAATTTCCTGAATAAAATGATCGATTATCCAGGTGGGATTAATCAGGACATGATGCTGCATTTGTGGCTACAAAATCCATTAAAGCAGGGTTCTATTACTTTGAATGGTCGTACCATTGAGCTCAAGAATATTAGCTGCTCCCTTTTGGTAGGTGCAGGTCAAACTGACCAGATTGTGACAGAATCATCCGCCAGACCATTGCTGGATTTGACAAGTAGCCAGGATAAGACGTTTACTCTGATTCCAGGCGGTCATCTCGGCCTGATGTCCAATCAGAAAACAGCCAATACATTCTGGCCAAAAATGACGACCTGGCTGGTGCAACGCTCAAAACGTCTCGACGCTTAAAGCAGATTTAAGTACCAGTAAAAATATTCAAACTTATCAATATATTTATACATATGCAGAGGGTACAGCATGATTCAGTCAGTCGCATTTATCGGCTTAGGTGCAATGGGTTATCGTATGGCAGCACATTTACCCAAGCATTTTGATACGGTCTATGTCTGGAACCGTACTTTCAACAAGGCAGAAGAGCATGCTGCTGAATATGGCACCCAGGCTGTTAGCCTTGAACAGGCTGTTCAGGCAGATGTGATTTTTTCCTGCCTGCCAACCAGTACCGATGTAGAGCAACTTCTGGAAGATTTACCGCTTAAATCCGGCTCAGTCTGGGTCGACTGTACCAGTGGTGTACCGGATTCAGCGCAAAAACTGGTAGTACAACTGGCTGAACGTGGGGTGATTTTTCTGGATGCACCTGTCAGTGGCCAGACCATTGGTGCTGAAAATGGTACTTTAACTGTGATGGTGGGTGGCAATGTACAGGGTTATGAACATGCTCTCCCTGCGATGCGGGCTTTTGGCAAACTGATCAAGCATGTGGGTGAATCTGGTGCGGGTTTTGCTGTGAAGGCGGTAAATAATATGTTAATGGCTGTAAACCTGTGTGCCGTTGCTGAGGGCTTTACTACCCTGAAAGCACATGGAGTAAATCTGCATGAAGCACTAGATTGCATTAATGCTTCAAGTGGGAAAAGCATGGTGACCGAAACCGTATTGCCACAGCGGATTTTAAATCGAAGTTTTCCTGTAACCTTTGCCCTGCCACTTCTGGCCAAAGACACCGGGATTGCAATCGATCTCGCCCGCGAAGCCAAACTTTCTGCACCTGTGTTATCTTTAACCCAGAACCTGATTCAGGCAGCTAGCGATCTATCGGATAAAAACAGTGATTTTTCCAGTGCTGTAAAAATGTATGAATCATGGAGTAATATTACCATTGAGTAATATCTCGCCATTGAATAATGATAACGAAACCTCATATTGTGACTGTTAAGCAGGTACAAATAGTGGATAACCCAGAGGAAACTCTCATGAAGAAATTTTCTGTTGCAGCATTGATTGGCTTTGCAACTTTGTTCGGGGCTTCAACATCGGTTCTTGCATCTGAACAAGAGTGCAAAAAATTAAAAAATGATCACGACGTAATTTACGCGTCTAAAGGTTTCTGTTTCAAAGATCCTGAAGCAAAAGCCAAGTTCGGTAATGATAATTGTTATACAACCAAGCCAAAATTCTCGGAAAAAGAGCAACAACGTCTTGACGCGATCAAAGAACGTCAGAAAGAATTGAACTGTAAATAATTCAGTTTAATGACGCTCAAGGAATGTACTTATGACTTATGATGATCAGAATATTTTTGCACGAATTCTACGCGGTGAACTTCCTGCGATAAAAGTGTATGAAGATGACCAAGTTCTTGCATTTATGGACATCATGCCTCAGGCAGACGGTCATACACTGGTAGTTCCGAAGACTCCTGCAATCACTTTACTGGATTTGCCACCTGAAGCGGCTGCTTATACGATTCAGATCGTACAGAAAGTTGCAAAAGCCATTGAAAAAGGTTTAGGGGTAGATGGCATCGTACTGATGCAGTTATCTGGCGCTGCAGCGGGTCAGACGGTACCGCATATACATTTTCATCTGGTGCCAACCTCTTTACACAATCTTGGCAAACATGCTGTGCAGATGGGCGATCAGGAAAAAATCAAAGCCTTGGCCGAGAAAATCAAAGCTGCCCTTTAAGAAATTCTTAACATCCAAAAATGGAGCTTCGGCTCCATTTTTTTCGCCCTCATCGTGCATTTTAATTTACGCTTTAGAAAAGCTGATAAAAAATACCAAGACAAAATTTTGAATAGTAATAATTTTTAGAACACAAATTCGCCCATCCTCAATGTTCTTACAAAACGAAACATTTAATAGATTTGAAATATTTCCTTAATCTTACTGTCTTATTTGTAATTAATACTTAGCACCAATACAGGACGGTAGCAAAATTTAACAAAGCTACCACAACACCTTTGTTAGGACCAAAAAAGTCTTATTGGAGCTACACATGAAAAAAACTCTTTGCGCATTAGCAGTTGGGGCAACAATTTTAACACCGGTCATGGCAGCTGCTGCTGATGTTAAAGTGTATGGTCGCGCACACGTTTCTTTAGATTATCTGGATGATGGTGCAGATTATAATGAAGTGGGGCTTTCTTCAAATTCTTCACGCTTAGGCTTTAAAGCTGAACAAGAATTAGAAAACGGAATGACTGTTTTTGCTCAAATTGAACAAGAAATTAACTTTTCTAGTGGTTCTGCAAATGATGATCTCGAATTTGCAACCCGCGATACTTTTGTCGGTTTAAAAGGTGACTTTGGTCAAGCACGTGTAGGTCGCTTTGACAGCCCGTTTAAAGTTGCACGTGGCCCGGTCAATTTTTTTGGTGACATGGTTGGTGATATTCGTAATGTCACCCGCGCTGGCAACTTACGTTTTGATGAACGTAATGCCAATACGATTGAATATAAATCACCTAAATTTGCTGGCGGTTTCAATGTGTTGGGGGCTTTGTCACTTCATGAAGCAAATAGCCCGGACGCCACTAAAGATGGCGCTAAAGACAAAGACAAGGCATACGACCTCGCTTTAACCTATAAAGAAGGTAAAGTTGATTTCGCCGCTGCATATGAACATTACGAAGAAGAAGCTGCCCGTGGTGAGCGCGATGGTTTCCGTATCGCAGGTGCTTACAAAATCACACCTGAATTCAACCTGGGTGGTTTATACCAATTCCTTCAACACGATAACTCTGAAGCAAACCCAGATGCACAAGTATTTGGTGTAGCCGGTGAATATAAATTTGCACCAAAAACCTCATTCCGTGGTGAAGTATTCCACCGCGATGTCGATGCTGATGATGCGAATGCAACTTTGCTGGCAATCGGACTTGAGCACCGTTTAGATCCAACAGTTCGCATTTATGGCAACATAGCAACTGTACTAAATGATGAAAACTCAAACCTTACCCCTTGGGCACAAGGTCGTACCAATACTGTAGGTGGAGTACGCGGTGAAGACAGTTTAGGACTTTCCCTAGGCATGCGTTACGACTTCTAAGTCCAGTCCCCCTCACAAAGCTTAAAAAGAACATGCCTCCAGCATGTTCTTTTTTTGGCGTGTTTTTTATCAATATAAAATGATGTGAAAGATTGTGACATTGATATTCACCCCTTATAAAACCAACCAAAATAGTTTGATTAATTTTATTCTTTATTTTAAAACCAAGCATTTTAATCAGATTAAAAAGTATTAATCCAACTAAAACAATCTACATTCGAATATATAAATATAAGCATTTTAGTCGGATTTAAAAACCAATAAAATTACATAAAATAATAAAAAATATTTAGAATAAATTTTAACTCATATAAATATATATTTATTATTTTCAAATACTTATAAATATATATTTATTTAAACTGTATCGTCTATTTATTTTTTAGTTACAATAGATTAATAATATACAACAAGTCATATAACAGGCTTAGTCGAATGAGCTTAGTTCCCAAAAATCTAAACCAGAGAGTGGTTAGAGAAATAACCGCCATTTTAATTATCAAGGTTATTTTACTAATGATAATTAAAAATATCTGGTTTGATGCGCCTACGATTCCTAAAAATTTTGATAACCAAGTCGCCGAGCGTATCGCCGGCAATCCTTCCCAAATCCAGGAGACACGTTGATGATTTCTGAAAGCGTGGTCGATCTCTCGCGGTTCCAGTTCGCCATGACCGCGATGTATCACTTTATTTTTGTTCCACTGACGCTAGGTCTGGCATTTCTGCTTGCCATTATGGAAACCACCTATGTGATTTCCGGCAAAGAAATCTATAAAGACATGACCAAGTTCTGGGGAAAACTGTTTGGTATTAACTTTGCCTTAGGGGTAACCACCGGCCTGACCATGGAGTTCCAGTTCGGAACCAACTGGGCGTATTACTCGCATTATGTCGGTGATATTTTCGGTGCACCGCTGGCGATTGAAGGTTTGATGGCCTTCTTCCTTGAATCGACGTTTATTGGCTTGTTCTTCTTTGGTTGGGATCGTCTTTCCAAAGTGCAACATCTGGCCGTAACCTGGCTGGTAGCTTTAGGCTCGAACATGTCCGCACTCTGGATTCTGGTCGCCAATGGCTGGATGCAAAACCCGGTCGGTTCGGCATTTAACTATGAAACCATGCGTATGGAAATGGTGGACTTTGCTGCACTGATCTTTAACCCGGTCGCTCAGGTTAAATTTGTGCATACCGTATCTGCGGGTTATGTCACAGGTGCCATCTTCGTACTGGCTATTTCAAGTTACTACATGCTGAAAAAACGTGACCTGCCTTTTGCACGCCGTTCTTTTGCCATTGCAGCTATCTTTGGGCTTGCTTCTACACTTTCAGTGATTTTACTGGGTGATGAATCAGGTTATGAGCTGGGCGATGTACAAAAAACCAAACTGGCAGCAATTGAAGCAGAATGGGATACTCATCCTGCACCTGCGCCATTTACTTTGTTCGGTATCCCGAATAAGGAAACCATGACTACAGATTATGCAGTGAAAATTCCTTATGTGATGGGTCTGATTGCCACACGTTCTACTACAGAACAAGTCACAGGTATTAAGGACCTGCTGGTTCAGCATGAAGCGCGTATCCGCAATGGTATGGTGGCCTATTCGCAACTGGAAAAATTACGTGCTGGTGATCAGTCTCCAGAACTAAAAACCGCTTTTGAAGAAAGCCAAAAAGACTTAGGTTACGGTCTGCTTCTGAAAAAATACACGCCAAATGTCGTTGATGCCTCTGAAGAGCAAATCAAAGCAGCCGCTAAAGATACCATTCCACACGTACCAAGCCTGTTCTGGGCATTCCGTGCCATGGTGGCTTCTGGCTTCTTGATGCTACTTCTATTTGCACTGGCAACTTTTGCGGTAGCAAAACGTAATGCTGAAAACAAACCATGGTTATTGAAATTTGCTTTATTTGCACTGCCTTTACCTTGGGTTGCTGCGCAAACTGGCTGGTATGTAGCAGAAGTAGGTCGTCAACCATGGACTATTGGTGAGGTATTACCGACGCATCTTTCAGCATCAAGCTTAAGCACAGGTGATGTCTGGGGTTCAATCCTTGCATTGGCAGCATTCTATACCGTGTTACTGATTATCGAGATGTATCTGATGATCAAGTTCTCACGTCTTGGCCCAAGCTCACTGCATACTGGTAAATACCATTTTGAAAAGCTTGCAGCTGCAGAAAAGTCAAATGGGGAGACTCAAGCATGATCGAATATGAATTATTAAAAATCATTTGGTGGGTGCTGGTCGGCGTATTGCTGATTGGCTTTGCCCTCACCGACGGCTTCGATATGGGCTCCATGGCGATCATGCCATTTGTGGGCAAAAATGATAGCGAGCGCCGTGCAGCGATCAATACCATTGCGCCGCACTGGGACGGTAATCAGGTCTGGTTTATTACTGCCGGCGGTGCGTTATTCGCTGCCTGGCCAATGGTCTATGCAACTGCCTTCTCCGGCATGTACTGGGCCCTGCTACTGGTCCTGTTTGCCCTGTTTCTGCGTCCGGTTGGCTTTGACTATCGCTCAAAGCTGGAAAATACCAAATGGCGCAATTCATGGGACTGGGGTCTAGCCATTGGCGGTGCAGTACCTGCCTTGGTTTTCGGTGTGGCATTCGGCAACATGTTCCTCGGTGTACCATTTACTTTAGATGAAACTGTACGTTCTACTTATACTGGTAGCTTCTTTGCCCTGCTTAATCCGTTTGCAATTGTCTGTGGTCTGGTCAGCTTATCGATGCTGTGTGCACATGGTGGTGCATGGTTAATGCTGCGTACAGATGGTGACCTACGTCAGCGTTCTGCCAAAGCAACACAAATCATGGGTCTGGTTTATCTGGTTACCTTCCTGGCTGCAGGCGCTTGGCTGTACTTTGGTGGTATTCAAGGCTATACCCTAGTTACACCTTTTGATACCAATGGTGTTGCTAATCCGCTCGCAAAAGAAGTATTGACCAATGCCAATCCAGGCTGGATGAACAACTATTCGACTTATCCAATCACGATGGCAGCGCCTATTGCCGGAATTTTGGGTGGCTTGATCATTGTCTTGGCAGCAGGTAAAAACAAAGCAGGCTTGAGCTTCCTAGGTTCATCTCTGGCTGTCATCGGTGCCATCCTGACTGCCGGTTTTGCCCTGTTCCCTTTCCTGATGCCTTCAAGCATTAACCCGGTTGCAAGTCTGACTATGTGGGATGCGGTATCTAGTAAAAATACCTTAACCGTTATGACCGTTGCTGCCTGTATCTTTGTTCCACTGATCCTCATCTATACCACCTGGTGTTATTACAAGATGTGGGGCGTGATTACCAACAAACACATTGAAGATAATTCACATAGCCTGTACTAAGGCTATGTCTTAAGGAGAGACAACTATGTGGTATTTTGCTTGGATTCTGGGTGTACTGATGGCGTGTTTTGCCAGTGTAATTGCTGCCATTTACATGGAACAACATCAAGACCTGGATGAGGAATAAAACATGACCGAAGCTGCGCTTGAGAAAACCGTTGTAGACAAGAAACCAAACAAATTTGCGATGATGATTTCCTGCCTCCTGGCTTTTCCTCTCGCAGCCGTGTTATTGGTTCATCCTTCCGCAATGCTGGATGCCAATGGTGAATATAGCCATAGTGCCATGATGTATATTATGATTGGTATTTCTGGAGGCTTTGTCCATGGTGTGGGCTTTATGCCGCGCCACTGGTTCTGGAAATGGCTGTTTAGTCCATTTTTAGCCTGGCCTTTAATGATCTGGGGCTATTACACCTGGTTTCTCAGTTAAAGTATTAAATTAAAAAAGCCCTCAAATGAGGGCTTTTTTAATTTAATACGAGTTCTAGAATATTCTTTTTTTCTTCTGGCCCAACTGGATTTTTAAAACAACTTATCTTAAGTCTATAAGAAAGCCGGAAAAAGTCCAACTTTTAGAATAATTTATCGATGGGTATGAATCGACATCACAATGCCCATCCCGGCCAGCATGGAAATCACTGCCGTTCCACCATAACTCATCAGCGGCAATGGATCTCCAGTTACAGGTAAAATCCCGCTCACCATGCCTGAGTTTAAAAATACAAAGAAGAAGAAAGTCAGTCCCATGGCTCCAGCATATAAACGGCCAAAGTTATGAAAGCTGTTTAAACCAATCATCAAACAGCGAATAATAATGGCAGTGAATAAACTGAACAGCAGGAAAACACCAATAAAACCGAATTCTTCGGCATAGGTCGACATAATAAAGTCAGTATGATGTTCAGGGAGATAACCCAAATGCGATTGCGTACCTTCAGTATAGCCTTTACCTGTGGAACCGCCTGAACCAATGGCGATTTTGGACTGGATAATATTCCAGCCCGCGCCCAAGGCATCTGACTCCGGATCGAACAACGTGGTGATACGTTTTTTTTGATATTCCTGTAGTACGAACATCCATGCAGCCGGAGCTGCCACGGCTACTGCCGCCGCTGCACCACCAATCAGACGCCACGACATCCCACTTAAAAATAGAACAAAAATACCGGGAATCACCAAACCAATATTCAAATCAGGCTGAAGTGCCACTAAAACAAATGGTATCCCCAATAAAATCAAAGCCCCGACAATATGCAAAAATTTGGGAGGAAACGGCTTGCGTGCAAAATACCAGGCCATCATCAAAGGCATCGCAAATTTCATCACCTCACTCGGTTGCATACTTCCTACCCCTGGCAAGGTAATCCAGCGGGTTGCACCTAAACGTTTTTCACCAATCACAAAGACCAGAAGCAGCATGAATATTCCGAAGGCATACAGGTATGGACTAATCGCCTGATAGACTTTCGGTGGAATCTGCGCACAGATAAACAGCAGCACAAAGCCAATTCCGAAACTGATCGCCTGACGCACCACCATGCCAGAGTCTTCGGAGGTCGCGCTATACACCACCATTAAACCCAGGATTGCATTCAGAATCAGAAAGCACAATAACCACGGATCAAGGTGCAACTTGGTCCATCGAGATGAATCTTGCGGGTTAATACTACGTCCATCACGCAAAGAATGACGTAAAAACCGATACTGCTGTGAAGGTATCATTGGCCAGAAGGTGAAAAAAGAATGATGGCAAAATTATAAGTGAAAGCCATAGGGAATAGATCGCCATAGCCAGATTTATTCTGCTTTTATTTAAATTTTATTTGAATACATTTTTACGCCTGAGCTTGTAAAATCAGCCTGGCGAGTTCCAGATCATCCGGATAAGTAATTTTAATATTATCAGAACGCCCCTGCACTACTTGCACTGATTCACCCATATGTTCCAGCGCACTAGCTTCATCGGTAATGGTCACACCATCTTTCAATGCCTGTTGAATAGCACGCTTCAAGACTCCCAGTTTCGCCATTTGTGGAGTTTGTGCCTGCCAGAGCATCGAGCGATCGACCGTTTCCTCAATATCAAAACCAGTCATGACCCGTTTCAGGGTATCTCGTACCGGAATCGCCAAAATTGCAGCCTGATCCTTGGTCATCGCCGCATTGACTAACTGCTGAAGACAATCCTGACTAACACAGGGACGTGCCGCATCATGTACCAGCACCCAGTCATCTTCAGAAGTGATTTGAGATAAATAAGTCAATGCATTCAACACGGAATTCACCCGCTCGGCACCACCCTGACAAAAATGGGCCTTCTCCAGGCTGGAAAATGGCAGGGTTTTCGCCACGTTGTCCTGTTCACCAATCGCCAGAACATAACCCGCCAAAGGCAGTTGATTTAGACGTGCCACCGTATGTTCAAGAACTGTCTGCTCCTGAATCATCTGGTATTGTTTCAGCTCTGTTTTAGAGAAACGGCTACCGGAACCTGCAGCTGGAAGAATGGCCCAAAGTTTAGGGTGTGGTTGGTACTTCAGCTGACTCATTGGTTCGCAGGTCTACTTTAGAATTGGGATTAAGATAGATCGGTTTATATTGGGTGCTGATGGTACTCATTTGAACAAAAGTTTCATGAGGCTTAATCAGGCCAAGATCTAAACGTGCATGCTCTTCGATGGCTTCAATACCATTCTTCAAATCATAGACTTCTGCTGCGAGAACGCGATTACGTTCTTTTAGCTCTTCATTTAATTCTACTTGTTGCTGGATTTTCTGGGTCAGTTGCTGATGATCATGATAACCACCTTCACCAAACCAGTATAAATATTGAAACCCTGCGATCAGAACGATCGCAAGGCCCAACAGTACTTTACTCATCAAAGAGTCGAATACATTTAATAACATTGACATAAGTCGCTTAGTTCAAACCCTTGAACTCAGCTTTACCGCGATATGCAGCATGAGTCAATTCTTCAATGCGAAGTAATTGATTATATTTTGCTACACGGTCAGAACGGCAAAGTGAACCTGTCTTGATTTGACCCGCTGCTGTACCCACTGCAAGATCTGCAATCGTTGAATCTTCAGTTTCGCCTGAACGGTGAGAAATCACTGTAGAATAACCATTTGCTTTCGCAAGATAGATTGCATCTAGAGTTTCAGTTAAGGTACCGATCTGGTTGTATTTGATCAGAATCGAGTTAGCGACTTTCTCATTGATACCACGTTGCAGGATTTTCGGATTCGTTACAAACAAATCATCACCCACCAACTGGATCTTGTCGCCAAGGATAGAAGTCAGGTAAGACCAACCTTCCCAGTCAGATTCGTCCAAACCATCTTCGATTGAAATGATTGGGTACTGGTTCACCAGACCAGCAAGGTAATCAGAGAACTGGTTGCTTGTGAATGCTTTGTTGCCTTCACCTGCAAGGATATACTGACCATCTTTGTAGAATTCTGAAGATGCACAGTCAAGTGCAAGCATGATGTCAGAACCTGCTTTGTAGCCAGTCTTTTCAATTGCTTCTAGAATAACAGTAATTGCTTCCTCGTTTGAACGAAGGTTCGGCGCGAAACCACCTTCATCACCTACAGCAGTGTTCAAACCTTGTTTCTTTAAAACCGATTTCAAAGAATGGAAGATTTCAGCACCTGCGCGTAACGCTTCAGAGAATGAAGTGAAGCCTACAGGCTCAATCATGAACTCTTGGATATCAACGTTGTTATCTGCGTGTGAACCACCATTCAGGATGTTCATCATTGGAACAGGCATGGTTAAAATGCTGTTATTACGAAGGTCTGCGATGTATTGGAAAAGTGGAACTTTCTTTTCTTCAGCAGCAGCACGCGCAGCAGCAAGAGAAACTGCCAAAGTTGCGTTTGCACCTAGTTTTTCTTTATTTTCAGTACCATCAAGCGCGATCATCGTGTGATCAATGTCTTTTTGCTCGAATACTGACTTACCAATTAACGCTTCACGAATCAACGTGTTTACGTTGTTCACCGCAGTTTTAACGCCTTTACCCAAGTAACGCGCTTTATCGCCATCACGAAGTTCTAAAGCTTCACGAGAACCAGTTGAAGCACCAGATGGTGCACATGCACGGCCAACTACGCCAGATGCTAAGATAACGTCTGCTTCGATGGTTGGGTTACCACGAGAGTCCAAAATTTCACGTGCACGAATGTCAACGATTTGACTCATGAACAATTCCTCAGTTGATTGAATAACAGGATGCTTAAAACTGCATCAATGGGTATCTAATTTTTCAAATCCTTTCACTAAAGTATCCAGCTCTTTGAGTTGAGCGAGGAATGGCTCTAGTTGAGATAAACGCAAGGCACAAGGACCATCACATTTTGCCACATCCGGATTTGGATGGGCTTCCAGGAACAAACCTGCAAGACCTGTTGCCATACCGGCACGTGCCAGTGTAGTAATCTGGGCACGACGACCGCCGGCAGAGTCAGCACGACCGCCTGGCGTCTGTAAGGCATGGGTGACATCAAAGAATACTGGCACATTCATTTCTTTCATGACGTCGAAGCCCAACATGTCTACAACCAGATTGTTATAGCCAAATGATGAACCGCGTTCACAAAGAATCAGCTTGTCATTTCCCGCTTCCAGACACTTATGCAGAATATGGCGCATTTCGTGCGGAGCCAGGAACTGGGCTTTTTTGATGTTGATGATGGCATCCGTTTTTGCCATCGCTTCAACCAGGTCAGTCTGACGACTTAAAAATGCAGGAAGCTGGATAATGTCAGCAACTTCCGCCACAGGAGCCGCCTGATACGGCTCATGTACATCAGTGATGATTGGCACATTAAAGTGTTTTTTAATGTCTGCTAACCACTCGAGACCTTTTTCCAGGCCAGGCCCACGGAATGAGTTCAGGCTTGAACGGTTGGCTTTATCAAAACTTGCTTTAAAGACATATGGAATATCTAGACGTTTGCAGATATCAACATAAGTCTCTGCAATTTCAAAAGCCAGGTCTTTAGACTCGAGTACGTTCATGCCGCCGAATAGTACAAATGGCAAGTGGTTTGCCATTTGTATATCGCCTAAACGTACAATTTCTTGTGGTTTTAATTGTGACATTTAAACTTCCTAGTTGTGTCTTAAACTCGCATTATTTGGTTTTTTGGTACTGCTTTTTTGCAGCATCAATGAAACTGGCAAATAATGGATGTCCATCACGTGGCGAGCTGGTAAATTCCGGGTGGAATTGTACTGCAATAAACCAAGGATGTGCAGGAATTTCAACAGTTTCTACCAGATGTTGTACCGGAGAATAACCAGAAATCTTCATGCCTTTTTCTTCCAGCACTGGGATATAACGGTTGTTCATCTCGTAACGGTGACGGTGACGCTCGATGATTTCTTCAGAACCATAAACTTCTGCAGTTTTAGTTCCTGCAACCAGTTCAGATTTTTGCGCACCTAGACGCATCGTGCCACCCAGATCTGAGTCAGCAGAACGTTGCTGAACTTCACCGCGCTCATCTAACCATTCAGTAATCAGACCAATCAATGGAGATTTGGTTGAACGGTTAAATTCAGTTGAAGTTGCATCTGCAATACCCGCAACATTACGTGCATATTCGATCACAGCCAACTGCATACCCAAGCAAATACCGAGGAACGGCACACCGTTCTCACGTGCGAATTGAATCGCCTTCATTTTACCTTCAGTACCGCGCTCACCGAAACCACCTGGAACCAGAATCGCATCAGCATCTTTCAATACATCTGCTACATCTTGGCTTTCAAGCTCTTCAGCATTTACGTAGTCAATCTGAACTTTCACACGGTTTTGAATACCCGCATGTAGAAGTGCCTCATTTACTGACTTATAGGCATCTGGAAGTTCAACGTATTTACCAACCATTGCCACACGAACCGTGTATTCAGGGTTTAGTAAGGCTTCTACCACATTATCCCAATCTGTTAAATCAGCTTCAGGAAGATCGTTAAAACCAAAACGTTCACAGATTAAATCATCAACATTTTGTTCGTAGAATGTACGTGGAATCTGGTATATCGAACGTGCATCTTTACATACCACAACGGCACGTGCTTCAACGTTAGTAAATAATGCAATCTTACGCGTTGTATCGGCATCTACATCGTACTCTGTACGACAGATCAGAATGTCTGGCTGAATACCAATCGACAGGAGTTCTTTAACAGAGTGCTGTGTTGGTTTGGTTTTTAATTCTGCTGCAGACTTAATGTATGGGAGTAACGTTAAGTGCATTAACATGGTACGTTTATGACCAAGTTCAACCATCAACTGACGTACAGATTCCATGAATGGGAGAGATTCAATGTCACCTACAGTACCGCCGATCTCTACGATCGCAACGTCATAACCTTCGCCTGCACGAAGTACACGCTCTTTGATATTGTCAGTAATGTGTGGAATAACTTGCACAGTACCGCCTAGATAGTCACCACGGCGTTCTTTGTTCAGAACATCCTGGTAAACACGGCCTGATGTGAAGTTATTTAGTTTGGTCATTTTCGCACGACGCAAGAAACGTTCGTAGTAACCCAAGTCTAAGTCTGTTTCAGCACCATCTTCTGTAACAAAAACTTCACCATGCTGGAATGGGCTCATTGTCCCTGGATCGACATTAATGTATGGATCCATTTTTACCATGGTCACTTTTAAACCACGAGCTTCTAAAAGTGCAGCAACAGAAGCAGCTGAAATACCTTTACCTAGTGATGAAACTACACCACCAGTAACGAAAATAAAATGGGTCATTGGGTTTCTCGTACAATCGAGCCTAAATCGGCCTGCAATGTTGCGCAATTTTACTTTACCTTGTACCTAGAAAGCAAAGTCAATCCGCATCAATTCAAAGAACAATAAACAATTGACTATTCTAACAGCAATTCCCCTAAAAAATTACAGTAAGTTCATATGATTTCTATCTTGCATTTTGCTGCTATAATGGTGTATCCCCTCCACACTTTTATGTTTGATGCAATGATGATGAAGAAACTTTTAATCTCCACCCTAATCCTGACTGGCCTGACATTAACTGCGTGTGTAAAAAAAGAAGCACCAAAAGAAGAAGAACAAGTAGAAGTTGCTCCAGCATCAGAAATCTCAACTCCAGAACCGGTACAATTTGAACCGCTTGAGCCGGTAGTAGAAGAAGAAGTCATTGAAGAAGCGGTGCCAACGGTTGAAATTCAACGTGAGCAAACTGAAAACACAACGACTGAAATCCGCCGTGAAATCAAAAAGCCGGAAACCACCGAGCCAACACCAGTGAAGGAAACCAGTGAAGAGCCTGTTTCAAAACCTGCTTCAACTGCACCTGCACCTAAAACCAATTCTGACCCAGAAAACAAGTCTGAAGATGATGCAGTTGCTGATGCGATTGCCGCAGCAATGCCAGCACTTAACTAATTACAAGATCATTCATCAAAAAAACCCAGCATTTGCTGGGTTTTTTATTAAGACTTTTTAGGCAGATGCCTGTACTTGCGTACGAGATAAATGAATCAGGTAATCTGCCATCAGACGAGTGGCCCATGATTCGGTTTGCATCAAGCCTTGATAAAAACCGCAATGACTGCCTCTTTTAGTGGTAATCACGACAATATTCGGCATGGCTCTGATTTTATCCTTATGAGGCTCCAGATTCCGGATATTACAAACCGGATCATCCTCCGAATTCAAAATCATCAATGGAATTTTGACATTTTCAAAGACGTAGATAGGATTGGTGGCTTGCGTATAACTCACATAATCTTTAAATCCGGCCAGCTCAAAATAGAGTCGTTCAAACTCGGATAGATCTTTAACTTCCAGTAATCTTTTCCAGCTCGGACAGACTTGCCAGGTTTCCTGATAAGGCTGGATAAAACGCTTAATCAGTTTTTTGGTCATGACCTTACTATAAAATGGATGGACATAATCGAATCCCGTTTCCATGTCATAGCCTGGACACAACGCAAATGCGGCTTTTAATGGTGTCTGTTCGCCTTCTTCGCCGAGATAACGGACAAGCAAACCTGTACCGGCAGATGAGCCAACCCCATAAAGATCGGATTGAGGAAATTTATCCTGGATATAAAGCAACTGTTCCCGCAAGTCTTGGGTCGAACCAAAAAGATTCATTTTAGGGACAGGCATTGGCAGGTGGGCATGGCCACGGCGTAAGCATAAAGCCACGCGCCAACCGGTATATTTATGCAGATCCCGTACCAGTTCCCGCATTGACTCAGGAGAACCGGTTATCGTATGCAATAAAACAATGGTAGGTGTATTTGCAGGAAGATCCAGACCATACCATGCAATACCGGTAATACCGCCATCTGACATTTTTAGCTGCTCAAGCAAATCATATCTCAGCTTGATGGTCCGTTTTTTTATCAGATCCAGATACAGAATATGTGCATGTGCATTGGCTAGCCATGGCGTAGGACGGTATTTCTGTTTAAGTTGTGGTAAATATTCAATTAATCCTGAAAAAATACCATTCGGATTGTAATAGAGGGTCGGCTGATCTGCTCCACTGAAGCGATCCAGATATTCACTGGAAAGCTGACCCATTTTTTTAAGCAACATTTTCATCTGTCATCCCCTCTAGCGTTACTAGCTGTGATTTACAAATTTCATGCCGACTTGATATCAATAATTCGAATTAAGTTTTAGCTTGGAATGACTGCATCCGTTGGCCCATATGTAAGGCTAAAGCTTCTAGTCCGGATTTAGGTCTAAGCATGACTTCAAAGTCAGTGATCTGACCTTCATCATCAAAATGAATCATGTCAACTCCTTTCAGTTTCTTATCGCCCACTTGAGCAGAAAACTCAAGTACGACATTGTTACCATCTTCACTGAAGAATTCACGGTGATAAGTGAAATTTTCAAAGACCTGAATTACATTGGACAGGATAAAGAATACCACCTGTTTTCCAGAATAAGGCTGAAAAGCCACTGGCGAACGAAACACCACATTTTCAGCAAGTAGCTCATTCAAGATCGACAGATCATCCTTTTCCAGCATCTCATGCCAGCGCGCAATGGACTTTCTTGTAGTTTCGATGGTCATTTTGGAGTCCTTTTTTTGATATTTTTTAATAGACGGGATTCCCCCTTTATTAAAGGTGAGAAGTACTGCTTCGCAAGGGGGATTTTTTATTATAAATCCGCTCCCTAACCCTCTCCTTTATTAAAGGAGAGGGAGGAAAGCGGGTTTTAATATTTTCAGATCACCGCAGCCAATTCAGCGCCCTGACGGATTGCGCGCTTGGCATCCAGCTCACCTGCTTCTTTCGCACCACCAATCAGATGAACACTTTTACCTGCCGCTTTCAATTCATCAAACATAGCAGTATAAGATTCCTGACCGGCGCAAATGATAATTTGATCGACCTCCAGCAACGCAGGTTTGTCATTTACGACAATATGTAAACCTTGATCATCAATTTTTTCATAACTTGCCCCTGCAATCATTTTTACATGACGGTGTTTCAAGCCTGTACGATGAATCCAGCCGGTGGTTTTACCCAGACTGGAACCCACAGAAGCTGCTTTACGTTGCAACAAATAAATTTCACGCTGCGGTTGTTCTACATGGGCTGGTTTAAGTCCGCCGACATTTTCATAGTCGGTATCGATCCCCCATTCATCATAGAATTTTTCCGGATTGACGCTACCACTTTCGGCACCATGGCTGAGAAGCTCGGCTGTATCAAAACCAATACCGCCTGCACCAATAATCGCGACACGCTGACCCACTGGTTTACGCTCTCTCAGTACGTCAAGATAAGACAGCACCTTAGGATGATCAATGCCTGGGATATTAAGCTGACGCGGTGTTACCCCTGTTGCCACCACAATATCATCGAACTCTGCAGAAACCAGCTGCTCAAAAGTCGCCTTACGATTCAGCAATAACTTGATACGTGGTTGCAATTCAATCTGACGCTTAAAATAACGTAAAGTTTCATAAAACTCTTCCTTGCCTGGAATGGTTTTAGCGATATTGAACTGCCCACCGATCTGCGCAGCGGCTTCGAATATAGTTACATGATGACCACGATTCGCTGCATAGATAGCAAAACTTAAACCGGCCGGCCCTGCACCAATCACAGCAATATTTTTTGCTACATTGGTTTCTTTAAAAATTAGCTCGGTTTCATAACAGGCCCGCGGATTGACCAGACAGGTGGCAATTTTCATCGAGAAAATATGATCCAGACAGGCCTGGTTACAGCCGATACAGGTATTGATTTCATCGCTACGACCCTGCTCAGCTTTTAATACAAACTCCGAGTCCGCCAGCATTGGACGAGCCATTGAGATCATATCCGCATCACCCGAAGCCAATACATACTCAGCCATTTCCGGTGTATTAATCCGGTTAGAGGTGATGAGCGGGACGCTTACCTGCCCTTTCAGCTTGCGTGTTACCCAGGTAAAGGCTGCCCGTGGTACTTTGGTGGCGATGGTCGGAATACGCGCTTCATGCCAGCCGATGCCGGTGTTGATAATGGTAGCACCCGCTTTTTCAATTGCCTTGGCTAGCTGAATCACTTCTTCTAATGTTGAACCGCCTTCTACCAGATCCAGCATTGAAAGACGGTAAATGATAATAAAGTTCTCACCTACCATTTCACGGGTACGGCGCACGATTTCAATCGGGAAGCGAATCCGGTTTTCATAGCTGCCGCCCCATTCATCATCACGGTGGTTAGTACGTGCTGCGATAAATTCATTGATCAGGTAGCCTTCCGAACCCATGATTTCCACACCGTCATAACCAGCATACTGAGCCAGCTTGGCACAATTTGCGAAATCATCAATGGTCTGTTGCACTTCTGCAGAAGTCAAAGCATGCGGTTTAACCGGATTAATCGGTGCCTGAATCGGTGACGGCGCGACATTTTCTGCCTGATAGGAATATCGTCCGGTATGCAGGATCTGCATGGCAATTTTACCGCCAGCTTCATGCACTGCCTGCGTAATCACCTTATGCTTTTCAGCTTCTTCAACTGTATCAAGCTTGGATCCACCCTGAAAAGTCACTCCATGATCGTTCGGAGAAATTCCGCCGGTGACAATTAATGCTACTCCACCTTTGGCACGCTCTGCATAAAAAGCAGCCATCCGATCATAACCACCCAGTACTTCTTCCAAGCCCACATGCATAGAGCCCATTAGGACACGGTTTTTAAGCGTAGTAAAACCCAGATCCAGTGGGGCAAGTAAATTCGGATATTTAGACATTTCAACTCCCTAGCGTGCAAACGTGCTGGCTATTTTTATTCAGGCTGACTGATTACTTCTATCAGATATCAGCCTTATGCAACTTGTTGCACTAATTTATAGTGCAGAATTGATTTTTATGCAACATGTTGCATAATAATCCAGAGTCATTTTTTTGAGACGTTTATGTCTTTATCGCATGTTCTACTCACCAGCCTGATCGAAAAGCCCAGTACCGGCATTGAACTGGCACGTCGTTTTGACCGTTCCATGGGTTTTTTCTGGAATGCTACCCATCAGCAGATCTATCGTGAACTAAATGCCATGCTGCAAAAAGGCTGGATTTCGACGATAGAAGAGGAAGATTCAAATAGCCGTAAAAAAACCTATCAGGTAGAACGCCTCGGTCGGGAAGAACTGGCCAACTGGATGCTAGAACACAGTTCACCAGCACAACTGCGCGAAGAACTGATGGTGCGTCTGCGTGCCGAAGCCCAGCTTGGCGGGAACAGTACTCTGCCTGAACTGGAACGCCATCTGGAACTGCATAAAGAAAAGCTCATGACCTATCAGCAAATTTTTGCCAAAGACTTTGCCCAAGCTGACGAAAATGACCGCACCCTGTATATTCATAAAATGATCCTCCAATTAGGTATTGATCAGGAACTGGGCTGGATTGCCTGGCTGGAACAGGTTATTCCCCGGCTCAAACAGTTTGATGAAAAATAACCCTTAATACGGAGATACACATGCCTTTTTATCGCATGCCAGATGGTGAACAGCTGTTTGTTCGTGAATACGGTCAAGGACAACCGGTACTGGTCCTCTCCGGTCTTGGCATGCTGAGCTGGCAATGGGCCGCTTTCCTCTATCCACATCAGAAAAATTTCCGTTTTATTATTCCGGAATGGCGAGGCTTTGGAGCTTCTAGTGGCTGTAAAATTCCGCCAGATCTGGATGCGATTTCCAGTCACTGGCTGGATATTCAATCATTGATTCAGCAGCTCAGTTTAGATAAATTCATTGTGATTGCTTACTCTATGGGTGCGACGACAACCATGCATGGGCTGCACTATAGTGACTTTACCAAACACATAACAGCTTATTTGCACATTGATCAGACTCCCAAAATTCCGGTCGATGATGCCTGGGCCTTTGGTCTTTTTGGTTCACGCCATCAGGAATTTATTGAAATTTTGCAGCAGCTTTCTACGCTACTTGCACAGCATCAGCAAGTTGAATTGATCCGCGACCTTGACGTTTCTGTCCGTAAACACATTGCCGCCCTATGGCTACAGTTTATTCAGCTACAAAATGAACAAAAATATAGTCTGAAAGCTTTCGAATTCATTTTGAATCAACCACGACTGCAAAGTCTGTTATTGCCTTCCAGCCGGGTGGACTATATGGCATGGTATATTAATAATTATTTGTACCATCGCGAGGACTACCGCGAAGCTCTGGCCCAACTTAGCTGCCCGGTAACTTTCTTTAGCGGTGTACAATCCAAGCTTTATCCGATTGAGGGACAGCATCTGATTGCCCAAAGCCTGCCTCAGGCCAAACAGGTACTTTTCAGCAAGTCGGGCCATACCCCTTTACTGACTGAGCCCTTAAAATTTGCAAAGGAACTTGGCGTATTTTTAAAGGAAAATACTCAGTTTAGCCCTGTAGTCGCCTAAAAACTCAGGAGACAGAATAATGAAAAAAATGGTGATCTTTTCAGGTGCAGGCATGAGTGCCGAAAGTGGTATCAACACTTTTCGCGACAGTAATGGCCTTTGGGAACAGTATCGTATAGAAGATGTGGCCACACCTAAGGCTTGGGCCAAAAATCCGGAACTGGTGCAACGCTTTTATAACGCACGTCGTAAAAATATTCTGGAAGCACAGCCAAATGCAGCCCACCAGCTGATCGCCAATCTTGAAGATAACTTTGATGTGCATATAATTACTCAGAATATTGATGATTTACATGAACGTGCCGGCAGCTCCAAAGTCATTCATCTGCATGGCAATATCCGCTTGACCAAAACTTCAGGACCAAATTGCCAGTACACCACCGAATTTTACCCCATTGAAGGTACTGAGCTAGATTTAAACAAGCACTTCTGTAAGGCGGGATATCCACTGCGCCCGCATGTGGTCTGGTTTGGCGAGGCTGTGCCTGCTTATACCGATGCGCAAGCCTGTATACAAGATGCCGATATTTTAGTCGTCATTGGCACCAGTTTACAGGTTTATCCGGTGGCGGGTTTAATCCATGAAATTCCGCCTGAATGCGCTGCCTACTATATTGATCCCAAAGCAGATCAACAGTACTTACCAGCCCAGTTTCATAAGATTTCCCAGACTGCGACAGAAGGCATGAAAACATTGCTTAGCCTATTTGATCCTAAAGTTTAAATGTCTTTCAGTAATTGCATTCTATAGTTGACACGGCGCAACAATCTCTTTTTAATCAGCCTATTGTTGCAGAAATGGAATTAAACGATGCTGACGGATCTGGATGATTTTTACTGTTTTGCTCAAGTGGTTGAACATGGCGGCTTTAGTGCAGCCGAAAGAGCCACTGATATTCCCAAATCCAAGCTCAGCCGCCGCGTCTATAATCTTGAAGAACGACTTGGAGTACGCCTGATCCAGCGCAGTTCACGGCATTTTGCTGTGACTGATATCGGCATGAATATTTACCGGCATGCACAGGTGATGCTTAATGCTGCGCAAGCCGCCCATGATCTGGTCGATCATCTCAGCACTGAACCGCGTGGAACCATTAAAGTCAGCCTTCCGGTATCGATCGCCCAGAACGAAATGGCAAAAATTCTGCCAAATTTCCTGAAAAAATATCCCGAAATTAAAGTCCAGATGATGATCACCAATCGCCGGGTCGATATTATCAATGAAGGTTTTGATCTGGCTTTACGCGTGCGCTCTAGCCTGGATGACGATCCAAATCTAGTGATTCGACAGTTTGAAAAAATTGAACAGCATTTATTTGCCAGTCAGGGTTATCTGAATGAATTTGGTGACCTGAAAAACCCAGAACAACTGTCTGAACATAAAATCCTGAGTATGGCAGAAGACCATCCCGAACAGTTTCTGACCCTACAAAACGGACAGCAAGAGCAGAAAAAAATCCGTGTCAATCCAACCGTTATGGGTTCTGACCTGAATATGCTGGCACAACTGGCCGCCTCAGGCTCAGGAGTGACCTTATTACCAGATAACGTGGTCGAACACTATATTTCAAGTGGTGAACTGGTTCGGGTACTTCCCGACTGGAAAGCGCCGCATGGTATTTTTCATGCAGTATATCCTTCACGTCGCGGCTTATTGCCCGCTGTCCGGGTCTTCATTGATTATCTGGTTGCCGAATTAAATCACGATAACTTAAATACTTAACTATAGTTAAGTAATATATTTTGAATAAAATAGAATCCCGAGACAAAAAAATAGCTCATTCTTGGGGAAAAATGAGCCAGAGAAACTTTCACTACAGCCTAGTGATCAAAAACAAGGGAACCTATGTATCTGACTCTTAATTTAATCAAATAAATGATCTTAAACCACTGTTTTTTGTAGTGTTTTGTATGTTCTCGTCAGCAAGAACAATGGATTTGTAATTTCTGTAAGTAAGTGAATCCTAATAAAATCATCTAATTGATATTTTAAATTTCAGGATACTCACCCGTACCTTCAGGCCAAGGCGACAAGACTTCAAAACCGGTTTCAGTCACATAGACCATATGTTCCCATTGTGCAGACCATGACTTATCTGTAGTAACCACAGTCCAGCCATCTTTCAGCTCTTTTACCCGCGCTTTGCCCATGTTCACCATTGGCTCAATGGTAAAGACCATGCCCGGAACCAGTTTAATGCCCTGACCGGGCTGACCATAATGCAGAATATTTGGCTGTTCATGATAGACTTTTCCAATACCATGACCGCAGTATTCACGCACAATGGAATAACCTTCACGATGAGCAACGGTTTGAATGGCATGACCAATATCGCCCAAGGTTGCGCCCGGCTTTACAGCATGGATTCCCGCCACCATGGCTTCATAGGTGGTATTGACCAGTCGCTTGGCTTCTGGAGATGGCGTTCCGACATAGTACATCCGGCTGGTATCACCAAAATAACCATCCTTAATAATCGCGACATCAATATTGATAATATCGCCATCTTGTAAAACGATTTTCGATGATGGAATACCGTGACAGACCACTTCATTCGGTGAAATACAGGTGGTTTTGGTATAGCCATAATAACCAATATTGGCTGGCGTCACTTTCAAGGTGTTTACAATAAAATCATGGCAGAGATCATCCAGATATTCAGTCGTGACACCAGGCTTGACATGCTCCCCGATCATTGCTAAAACTTCTGCAGCCAAACGACCGGATATCCGCAGTTTTTCAATATCTTGCTCAGTTTTAAGACCAATCGCTGGAGCGCGCATATACCTATCCTCACTATGAATCCGTGAATTATAATCCCTTTTTTACGCAATATGTCGCACCTCTTGCCCTTTAATACAGCAATTTTCTTAGGACTCGGCATATCTCCTGTTGAATATTTATACAAACAATAAATTACCCGTTTTAAATGCAGCGACCGAAATCTTATAAATTTACCTAGAAAAATCTATTTTCCAAAGAATTATCAATTATATATTTCTACCAAGTTTTGAATGTAGAGTGATGTAATTTGCAAACTCAATAAAATCAAGGCTTCCCGCCTTAAAATAAGCTCCCAAAAACTCGACATATACACTAAAATTGCTTTCTTTTGTTCTATTGATCTCCCTTTATGACAAGTCTGCGTACCCGGGATATTGTCGCCTTAGGTTTTATGACCTTTGCATTATTTATTGGTGCGGGCAACATTATCTTTCCACCGATTGTGGCTCAACAAGCCGGTGAACACGTATGGCTCGCTGCTTTAGGTTTCCTTATTACAGCAGTGGGCTTACCCGTGATCACCATTATTGCCCTGTCTCGCGTTGAAGGTTCCATTCAGGCCCTAAGTTCACCTCTTGGTAAAGCAGCCAGTATTTTGCTGACTGTCGTGTGTTACTTGGCTGTTGGCCCTTTATTTGCAACCCCACGTACTGCAACCGTTTCTTATGAAATCGGTTTTTCATCTTACTTTGGCAATGAATCTGGCAGCCTGCTCATATATAGCATTATCTATTTTGCCATAGTGACAGTGGTGTCTTTATATCCAAACAAGATTCTGGATACCGTCGGCTATTTCCTTTCGCCAATTAAAATTATCGCTCTGGTGATTTTGGGTGTAGCAGCCGTGATGATTCCTGCCAGCAATCCGCCTGCTGCGATTGATAATTACATTACCAGTCCAGTGACTGAAGGCATCGTGAATGGTTATTTAACCATGGATACTTTAGGCGCTTTAGTTTTCGGTATTGTAATTGTCAAAGCCATTACTTCACGTGGTGTAACGGATAAAAAACTGATTACCAAATATGCGGTCAATGCCGGCATTATCTCTGGTATTGGTTTAACTCTGGTGTATTTAAGCCTGTTTAAACTTGGGCTTGGTAGCCATGATATTGCACCAAATGCAGCCAATGGTGCCATTATCCTGCATGCCTATGTACAACATGCCTTTGGCGATATGGGCGCTTACTTCCTGTCGGGCATGATTTTTATTGCCTGTATGGTGACTGCAATTGGCCTGACCTGTGCCTGTGCCGAGTATTTCTCCAGTTTAACCAAAATTCCGTACAAGATTTTTGTCTTTATTCTGGTCGGCTTCTCACTGGTTATCTCAAATCTGGGTTTAACCAAACTGATCGCCGTTTCAGTGCCCGTATTGAGTGCGATTTATCCGCCTGCGATTAGTGTCATTATGCTGAGTTTCTGTGCAAGTTTCTTCAAGAAACCCTCGCATGTAATTGCTCCTGTAACCCTGGTTGCCTTTATTTTTGGTATTTTTGACGGAATAAAAGTTGCCGGTTTTGAATTGCCCGTATTGTTACAAAATCTACCACTTTCAGAGCAGAATCTGGCTTGGTTTATTCCATCCATGATTGTATTGCTGATTACAGCTGTGATTGACCGTATTAGAAACTAAAATTTCTAGGACGTCTGATAAATCGTATTTTTACCCAAAATCCGGTTTGAGCATGATCAATAATTGTCAGGTTTTACCCAAACGGACATTTATTGTTTCTACACAATGACATCAAATCACGGCTATAATTTTCCTATTTAGACCTTCTATAAAATTCTTTTTATAAAATAAGGTTCTGCTTAAATTATTTTATTTTTTATATAAATATAAACAAAACTTTTAATTTCCTAATTTTAGATACCTATTGTTGCCAACCTATACCAAGTTCCCCAGCGAGTGATACGTAGTCTTACATAGTTCTGATTAATGCTACATATATTTGGCGTAGAATTTGCATTTTCTATCTTGTCGTAGTGAATTTCGACGCAGCTTGTATGACAAACTATCTGGAGGTGAAACCATTAAAAATAAATACTCACATAATCAATCAATTATGTAGTTATTCGACTAAAGATGGCCATTTTGACTGGAAAAGCCTGTTAGGGCAGTTGCAAAGGTCTGAATTAAACAGTACAACTGTATGTTCAATTCTGACTAATTAAATCTGCTTTAATCTTCAATAACATAAATAAATGGGAGGGATGGAGATGTTATCATTACATTTCAACAAGCAAGTCTTCATTGACGCTCTTAAA
The DNA here is from genome assembly GCF_001647535.1 of Acinetobacter sp. SFA. Classification (NCBI taxonomy): domain Bacteria; kingdom Pseudomonadati; phylum Pseudomonadota; class Gammaproteobacteria; order Moraxellales; family Moraxellaceae; genus Acinetobacter; species Acinetobacter sp. SFA. Next base: position 45,284 of record NZ_LSZI01000020.1, read on the forward strand.
GCCAACAACACCAATCTGGTGACATTTATATGCACCACTTTTGCTCTCATGCTGACTTTAACCGTCCATTGTTTAATTCAAGGTAATTTAAAACTTGAATACTTTGGTTATGCACTGATTGTCTCAGCCGCCTTTTTCCTTTGGGCGGCCATCGACCAGAAATACAGATAATCAAATTTTAAATTAGCCCAGATGGATGATTGGCCAGTCATCCATCTGGTGAAAAAAGAGTCTTAATATTTCAATTATTCTCACATTTTCAGAATACTTATTAAAAATAATCATTAAAACAATCCAGCAAATCCCCCATAAAGCAATATTCCTGTCCCGCCTAATTCTGCAACAATTAATCCCAGCATAGCTAAAGTCATTAAACTACCAGGTAAATGAAACTTACCTAATTGATGAGGCTGCTTAAACTGATTGGTCGTGTCTTGCAGGAAACCATGCAGCATATAAGCCGCAATAGAAAAGCTGAAAAACACGATATTGATGAGTACGCAAATTAAGTTCACGACACTTGGCAACGCTGAACAATATGCCAGCACTGCTAAAATTAATGTGGCTGGTGCATAAAGCAGGCTGCTACGATGAGCAATATCGACATAATAATGTGCGCGTGACTGAGGTGATTGACGAATCTGCCAATATTTCCAGACGCCGGTAAACATTCCCACCCACAAGAATATTCCACTAAAAATAATGGCTATTTTAACGGCCAGCTCAAGCTCCATTAGCTGCATAAGTTCATTCCCTCTCTATTATTTTACTGACTTTTAAGTCATGTTTTAGCCAAGCTACCCTGCTAAAAATCTGTAGAGTAAAAGCTTGATCAGGACTCTAAAATTATAGTGTAACGTATGTCTGAATTTGAAACATTGACTCTGCAGTGCCAGGATGGCTATAACTTAAATGCACGTTTTTATGCAGCTATTTCTGAATCTAAAGAACTGCCTGTATTAGTGTGTCCAGCCACCGGCATTACCAAGCAGTTTTATCATCAATTCTGTGTCTGGTTGCAGGCTCAAGGCTATGCAGTCATGGTCTTTGATTTTCGGGGAATTGGTGATTCACTGGCAGGTCCGTTGAAAAATTCAAAAGCCAGTATTGTACAATGGGGGCAACTGGATATTCCGGCCGCGATTGATACTTTATTGGCGCGAACCCATGCAGAAAAAGTGACGTTACTGGGACATAGTGCTGGCGGTCAACTTTTAGGCATTGTGCCAAATTATTCTAAAGTCGCTAAAGTAGTGGCAGTGTCTGGTTCAACCGGACATTTGAAAAGACTTAAAGGTAAAACCAAACTGCTGGCACCAGTCATGTTTAATATTATTTTCCCTCTGGCCCGGATCACGAAAGGCTATGGCCCGACCCAAGCAATTGGCATGGGGGAAAACCTGCCGAAAGATGTAGCACAACAATGGGCACAATTTTGCAGCAAACCGGGTTATGTCATCAATGCGATCGGTAAACTTGTTTCACCTGACTCAAATTTTCATACTCAAATCACCTGCCCGATTACTGCGATCTGGTCCTCGGATGACGAAATTGCCACGGAAGAGAATGTAAAGGATTTACTACGACTATATCCTCAGGCATCAACCCAGATGATTGAGCTCAAACCTGAAAATTATGCGCATAAAACCATTGGCCATATGCTGATGTTCAAGAAATCGCATCAGAATTTATGGCCAGTAATTGAACAACAACTAGCGGTCTAGAGCAGATTCAAGTGGTTATTTCACGATGACTGTGTTCTAATACACCCAGTTTGAGATGAGCCTCTTACAGTATATGGGCTTGACCTGTATACGACTAGCCCCTAACCATGGGGCTTTTTAATGCTTAAATTTTTTGAAATAATATTCATAGATTTTTGAAAAAATTCAGCAACTTAACCAAAGATGCTTAATATAGACTGAATCACCACTGCATTCACAATATCCACAAAGAAAGCACCTGTTAAAGGGATGATCAGGAAAGCTTTATGTGAAGGTCCATAAGTATTGGTAACTGCCTGAATATTGGCAATTGCTGTTGGAGTCGCACCAAGATTGACCCCGCATTGTCCTGCACACAATACTGCTGCATCATAACTTTTACCCATCACCCTAAATGTCACAAAGTATAGATAAAGTGCAAGAACAAAGGCTTGTACAATCAAGATAATTACCAATGCTCCGGCCAAATCTGCCAGCAACCATAACTGTAATGACATCAATGCCATAGCTAAAAATAAAGACAATGAGGCATTTCCAAAAACATCAATACACCGGTCAAATATTTCAATTTTGAGCACATGTTCCAGAAAGTTCCGTAAAATCACTCCACACATTAAGGCCCATACAAAAGACGGAAGTTCGAACCACTGTCCTTTAGCCGCTATTGTCATGAAATAGGCAAAACTGATACAGATCGCAAACATGCCTAGCGTTTTTACTGCATCATCTGCTGTGATCAGTCGAGTTTTTCCGGGTATTCAAAAGGCGCCGTTTCTGATGAAGGTGGGGCTTCATTTCGCCCTGAACTTGGTGCTAATTCTTCTGCCAGCTGATGACGACGAATCAGAAACTTGGCCACTGGCCCACCCATCATACCGCCGATGACTAAACCAAAAGTTGCACTGGCCATACCTAAAACTACCGCACCCTGAATACCATAATCCCTTTCAAAAACCATACCCCATGCACCGGCCGTACCATGACCTCCGGTTAGGGTGACTGAACCTGTAATCAGACCAATCAGGGGATCTAGGCCCAAGACCTTGGCCAAGCTGATTCCGACGACATTCTGGACAAAAACAAAAGCCACGACACAACCTAAAAATAGAAGAAGAGCCTTACCTCCCTCTTTCAGCTTTACCAAACTGGCACTGAGACCTACAGAGGTAAAGAACATCAGCATAAATATTTGCTGAATATTGGCATCAAAATTTACTGTAATATTAAAATTTTTAAATAAAATATAAGTAATTACTGCAGCGACAAGCCCTCCGGCAACAGGCTCAGGAATATTATATTGTTTTAGAATTCTGATTTTGTTTACTACCAAAAATCCGACCATCAAAACAAAAACAGCGATGATAATGGTCAGAAAGGCATCCATTTCATAATTCATATTCAGTCCAGCAATAAATTTATCCTCTAGTATGTAGTTTTCCGCAATTTTAAGCAGTGGATCAATCAGATAAATGTTATATATCTTACTGTTTTTGTTAAACCTTTAATGAAATTAAAATATTCCAAAATTTTGAAATATATCAAATTATAAGTTTTCTTAACTTTAATTTAAAAAAATTCCAACACACACATTTTTTCAATTAACCAGTGATCGAATAGATACCTTATTAACATATTCTAAGCTGCTTAATTTTTTAGAAAATCTATATATTATCTCGATTTATTATAAAAATTCATAATAAAATATAAAATCTAGAATTTGTAATTAGATAAAGCCACTAAAACCATTAACCTTCTCTACCTTTTCCATTTCGATATATTCAATATATAAGAAAAATGGTATAAAATTTATACCCACAGTATCTATATTAAGGGTATATTAATCAGAATTTTTATAATATTACACAAAATAGTATTATTAAATTTAAAACCCATCAATAAAAACACAACCAACATAACTAAACTTGCTTAAGATTACCTATTTAATTAAACCTATAATTTTAAAAAACATTTAAATTCAATTTACTAACAATCAATCCCAATAAAAAACTTAAAACCTATTAAACTATTATTTTAAAACAAATAAACCCTTATTAATATCATTTTTATTATAATAGAGGGTTATATAGAATAATTTTATCATTCTTTAAATTATACTTTTAGGGATAAACAATAGGGATTAAAACCATTTATAACATTAAACATCCTTCTAATTAAAAAATTTTTCATCCATTAATTTTAAATCAACTTCACCATTATCAATTTATATTTAAAATATATTTTACATAAATATTTTAATAAATTTTATTGAGACCACTTTAAAGCCCCTGCTCTTTTTATGGAGAATATGTTACCAGCGCTAGACTTCAATATCAGTTGTGATCATTATGATCAAATAATAATTATTATTATGTGTGGGAGTAAGGCGTGATGGGATTTAAATTAATACCAACATTAGTTTCCGTGGCTATCACATTGATTATCTGGCTTCTTATTCCTATACCACAAGGCGTTACCGCGAACGCCTGGTTGCTGTTCGCCATGTTCATAGGTGTGATTGCAGCTATTATCGGTAAAGCGATGCCGATCGGTGCCATTTCAATTATTGCAATTGCTCTCGTTGCAGTTACACGCGTGACATCAGATAACCCCGCTGATGCGATTAAAGATGCGCTAAGTGGCTTTGCTCTTCCACTGATTTGGTTGATTGGTATATCCATCATGATCTCGAAAGGATTACAAAAAACAGGTTTGGGAGCTCGGCTAGGTTATTATTTTATTGCGGTGTGGGGCAAAAGGACGATAGGTATTGGTTATAGTATGGCCTTATCAGAATTAATTCTTGCTCCAGTCACGCCAAGTAATACTGCGCGTGGGGGTGGGATCATTCACCCGATCGTCCGCTCCATTGCTACAAGTTTTGACTCCGATCCGGCAAAAGGTACGGAAGGTAAAATCGGCAAATATTTAGCCTTGGTGAATTATCATTCCAATCCCATTACGTCTGCAATGTTTATCACTGCGACTGCACCAAACCCTTTAATCGTTCAACTTATTGCAGATGCAACCGACATGCAAATTAGTCTGAGTTGGACTACATGGGCATTGGCTATGGTTTTACCCGGGATTGTGGCGCTTGCTGTAATGCCACTTGTACTTTATTTCATGTATCCACCCGAAATTAAAAAGACACCGGATGCTGCGCAGTTTGCCAGAGATCGTTTAATAGAAATGGGTCCCATCAGCAGAGATGAAATGATAATGCTGTTTGTCTTCGGCGTTTTATTGGTACTCTGGGCAGGGATTCCAGCCATGATTCTGGGTGATATATGGTCATTAGATCCTACTACCACCGCTTTTATTGGATTATCACTTTTGCTTCTCACCGGTGTTCTAACTTGGGAAGATGTTTTGACACATAAGAGCGCCTGGGACACTATTACATGGTTCGCAGCCTTGGTCATGATGGCAACCTTTCTTAATAAGCTGGGATTAATCGCGTGGTTTTCCAGTGCTTTACAAGCAAGCATTGAACAAATGGGTTTGAGCTGGGTTCCCGCATCCATGTTTTTATTACTGTCTTATATGTATGCCCATTATATTTTTGCCAGTACAACTGCTCATATTACCGCAATGTTTTCAGCATTTTACATAGCTGGTATTGCAGTAGGTGCTCCCCCAATGTATTTTGCTTTAATGATGGCCGCTGCCTCAAGTATCATGATGACACTTACCCATTATGCGACCGGGACCTCACCTATTATTTACGGTTCAGGTTATACAACGCTCGTTGAGTGGTGGAAAGCCGGTTTTGTCATGAGTGTAATCAATATGCTTATTTTTATAGTATTAGGCGGAATTTGGTGGAAAATACTGGGGTATTGGTAAACTCAAAAGATTATGGATTATTTATGAGAATCTAGTGAAAGTCGCAGTCAGGAAACCCAAATACAATAAAGTCTTCTCATGTATATTAAATAGCCCCTTAACCTTGGGGCTATTTAATATCTGAAATTTATAAAAATAACGGTTTAATCAGCTTTCAATGTCATAGACCCAATTACGAGCCTGTTTGTCTGTGATGGTTTCACAAACATAGTAGTCATGATTCCATGAATCAGGATGGAAAATTTCCTTTTTGGTGTAGATGACGTTTTTACCTTTTTCGACACAGATAAAACTATCACCTTGGTCTTTGACTTGGGTTCCGTTGAGGAAACCACCAATACAGAGGAAGCGGGATTGTTTGGGCATTAGAAAATCTACATTTTAAATCATCTTTGAAGACGTGAATTAGAACAATTTATTGATGATAAGTGTAGATAAAAGAAATCTTATACTTCTAATTACTTAAGATTCTTGCAATATGATCTAATAAGTCTTTCAGTAAACTCTTACTAGTAATTTCTTCACCATCTGTACGTAAATCTAATACACATCTGCTTTCTTTAGCAATAGTAATCGCAACAGACTCTTTTACCAATTTACTAAAAAAAAACTGATTATGAGGCGAAATTGATTTTTGTGTATGAAAATAATCAAGATCTATATCTAAAATATATCCACCCGCATCGATATCTGGTAAGCCACTATTTTCATTCATATTCTTTACTATGTTAAATTGATTCTCTAAAAATTCATCTTCTAATGCTAAATCATATATACCATCATCAGTGCTTAATCAGTCAAAATGCGAATAACCAACGATAAACATTCTATTCGCTGGTAATTTATAACTAAAAGGTGGTATAGGTGCTGGTTTTAAATCTGAATATTTTTGTTTACCTTCTTCAAATCCAAATTGAGTATATAAATCTTTTAGAGTTGGTTGTTTATCATATTCATTCTCTTCTATAGACTGTGTACCAGAATTATGATCCCATTGAATTGAAATAGAATGCGTAATTATTTCTTTTTGAATTGCAGAAGAGATATGTTCGTCGTAATGTAGTTTCATTACAAAACTATTAACTTCATGCTCATCATATAAATCTAAATTTTCAAAATGTGTTTGTATAATTCTTTCATAAAAATCTTCATAAGATATTACTTCATCAGATTTATACTTCTCTGAAGCAGAAAAGTAACACAATGGTTGATGAGTATCTGTGTGATGATCTAAAGTAATAACAAAGGACTGTCCATCTATTCTATTTCTTATATTTAACCAAGCCTTAAAAGCTAAAGAATGATCTTCAAATATATAAATAGACTTATTATTTATTTCTAAACTCTGAATTTCTAATGACTTCACTATAAATATCTCAAAAAATAAGGGCTGATAAATCAGCCCTTACTCTTAACTCAAATTAATTTAATTATCAATACATTAAGCTAATTGAGCAGCAGCAATTTTCTTAGTATCGATGTCTTTAGCAGCATCTGTATACTCGCTCATCTTGTCGAAGTTCAAGTATTGGTAGATGTCAGCAGACATGCTGTCGATTTGAGCAGCGTACTGTTGGTATTCTTCTGGAGAAGGTAATTTACCCAATACAGCAGCAACAGAAGCAAGCTCAGCAGATGCCAGGTAAACGTTCGCACCTTGACCTAAACGGTTCGGGAAGTTACGAGTAGAAGTCGATACACAAGTCGTGTTCGGTGCTACACGTGCCTGGTTACCCATACACAGTGAACAGCCTGGCATTTCTGTACGAGCGCCAGCTTTACCATAAGTATTGTAGAAACCTTCTTCCATTAACTGGTGTTCGTCCATACGAGTTGGAGGAGCCAACCATAGACGAGTAGATAAAGAACCACCAGGTACTTTGTCTAGAAGTTTACCAGCTGCACGGAAGTGACCGATGTTAGTCATACAAGAACCGATGAATACTTCATCAATTTTCACGCCTTGAACGTCAGAAAGAAGTTTTGCATCATCTGGGTCGTTCGGGCAGCAAAGAACTGGTTCAGTAATCGTAGAAAGGTCGATTTCATACACTTTAGTGTATTCAGCATCAGCATCAGCTTTAAGAAGTGATGGATTTTCCAACCATTTTTCCATGTTCTCAACACGGCGCGCCATAGTACGAGCATCGCCATAGCCTTGTGAAATCATCCATTTCAGCATAGTGATGTTAGAACGTAGGTATTCAGCAACTTTCTCTTCAGAAAGAGTGATCGCACAACCAGCAGCAGAACGTTCAGCAGAAGCATCAGAAAGTTCGAATGCTTGCTCAACAGTCAGGTCAGTTTCCATTTCTGTCAGGTCGATCTCAAGGATACGGCCAGAGAAGATGTTTTTCTTACCTTTCTTCTCAACAGTCAGGTCACCTTCTTGGATCGCTACGTAAGGAATTGCATGTACCAGGTCACGTAGTGTGATACCAGGTTGCATTTTACCTTTGAACTTCACAAGAACAGACTCTGGCATGTCAAGTGGCATAACACCAGTTGCAGCAGCGAACGCTACCAGACCAGAACCCGCAGGGAATGAAATACCGATTGGGAAACGAGTATGTGAGTCACCACCAGTACCAACTGTATCTGGAAGAAGCATACGGTTTAACCAAGAGTGGATAATACCGTCACCTGGACGTAGAGAAACACCACCACGGTTCATGATGAAATCAGGAAGCGTGTGTTGCATTTGAACGTCAACTGGTTTTGGATACGCAGCTGTGTGACAGAAAGATTGCATTACCAGGTCAGCAGAGAAGCCCAGGCATGCAAGGTCTTTAAGTTCGTCACGCGTCATTGGACCTGTTGTATCTTGAGAACCAACAGTTGTCATACGTGGTTCACAGTATGTACCTGGAACAACACCTTGACCTTCTGGAAGACCACAAGCACGACCAACCATCTTCTGAGCAAGCGTGAAGCCTTTGCCAGTTGCAGCAGGTTGTACAGGCGTACGGAACAATGTAGATACAGGAAGACCTAGCTCTTCACGTGCTTTAGTAGTCAAACCACGACCAATGATCAGGTTAATACGACCGCCCGCACGAACTTCGTCTAGAAGTACTGGAGTTTTAAGATCAGCTTCAGCAATTTGCGCGCCGTCTTTGAACGCAGTTACTTTAGCAGCAGCTTTGTCGATCTTAAGGGTGATCTCGTCGCCCATGTTCATGTTTGCTACGTCGATTTCAACTGGTAACGCACCAGCGTCTTCCATTGTGTTGAAGAAAATCGGAGCAATTTTAGAACCCAGGCAGTAACCGCCTTCTTTTTTGTTCGGAATATGCGGGATTTCGTCACCGAAGAACCAAAGTACAGAGTTAGTAGCAGACTTACGAGAAGAACCTGTACCAACAACGTCACCTACGTAAGCAACCTTGTTGCCTTTCGCGATCAGTTCTTTGATCTGGTTTAATGGGCCAACTTCACCCGGAACTTCTGGGTTGATACCATCACGTTCGTTTTTCAGCATTGCATTTGCGTGCAATGGAATGTCTGGACGGCTCCAAGCGTCTTGAGCTGGAGACAGGTCATCAGTATTGGTTTCGCCAGTGACTTTGAAAACTGTCAGTTTAATTTCTTCAGGAACATCTGGACGGTTTGTGAACCATTCAGCATCTGCCCATGATTGAAGAACTGCTTTCGCATTTTCATTGCCTGCACGTGCTTTGTCAGCAACGTCGTGGAACGCGTCAAATACAAGAAGCGTTTTTTTCAATGCTTCAGCTGCAAGTTCAGCAAGCTCGGCATTGTCTAAAAGTTCAACTAAAGGCGCTACGTTATAACCACCAAGCATAGTGCCCAGTAAGTAAACCGCACGTTCTTTAGAAACAAGTGGAGAGGTTGCTTCGCCTTTTGCCAATGCAGCTAAGAACGCAGCTTTTACATATGCAGCTTGGTCAACACCTGCTGGTACACGGTTTTCAAGCAAATCTACCAAGTATGCTTCTTCACCAGCTGGCGGGTTTTTTAGTAGTTCAACTAATGCAGCTGTTTGGGCATCGTCAAGTGGCTTCGGTGGGACTCCGAGTGCGGCACGTTCTTCAACGTGTTGGCGGTAAGCTTCTAGCACAGTGTTATTCCTCTTTTTTAAAAAATTACTTATGAATTCCTGCTTATTCCAAGCTTCACAAATAATATGGACTCCGAAATTTTACTAAATTTCCACTTAAAAGTTAATGCAACTCAAGTGTTTCTTTGTGATGCTCGTTATTTTATAACTAAATGATGCCCTTAATGATTATTCCATAATCAGTTCCAGCTTACACCACATGAAACGAGCGCATGAATTGACTCTTTTAACGGAATTTAATGTATAAAAAAGGCAACCATGATGTTGCCTGATTTGAAGTGAAAAAGATACTCCACCTTAGTGTACAGTGGTTGAGTTTAAATACTGCTGATATGAGTTTCGGCAGCCTTGGAATTTCACCACACATTCATCTTCACAGGTTGTACTGTGATTATTGCTGGCAAAGGAAATATCTATCTGATAAAGCTTTTTATCCTGTTCTAGCATCTTCTTTAAAATGACTTTATCACCGATGCTAAGTACATAGCGGCTTCCGCCAATGATCACTACACCATGTTCATCTTCTAATAGCAGATCCGAATGATGCAAATATCTTACGACTTCCATATAGTGCTACTCCTCGGTTAATTGGAGTTAAGTTCATTATTCAGTATTAAGATAAGCTTTTCTATATTTGAGATTTAGAAATTGTCACAAAGTGTGCCTTTACTTAGGCTATTTCTATTGCACCGTGTTTTAGATGTTGATAGTTAAATATCTTGTAGTTGTAATATTTACCGAGTGATTTTAGTTATTCATAAAAAAACCGTTCCTTAGAACGGTTTGTAATCTGGTAATTCATCATGCGGAGTCGCAATACACTTTGCAGTAAATTCAGCGCGAACTTTTTCACGAGCTGCTTTTACATCTGTCTTGATCTCAGCTTCTGGAAGCGCATAAACTTCATCAATAATATCCAGTATAAAACCTTTAGTGGTTTCATCGTCAATCTTGTTGGCATGCTCGATTGCTTTTTCTTTCTCAATTGCATTCTGACGATCCAGCATAATGGTACGCGCTGCATTACCGACACTTCGACAATAACCTTGCCACTGCTCTTCAGGGGTTAAGGGTTTCTTCTCGGCACAACCAGCCAGAGCCAGCATAAACGATAAAGCCAATAACTTTTTCATGAATTTCTCCTTCCGAGGGGCAATATAAAAGATCGGAGAAGATTTGTCATTTCAAAATGCCGGTCATGCTAAATTTTAAAAAACTCCTCAACGGATTTCTTCAATCTGCATGATTACCCGCATGAGGCCTGAATAATCTTTTTACTTACAGGATCCACCGTTACAGTCACCCGTTCTTCACGATAATCCATGGTTACCGCTTGTCCCGGTTCGACCATACGTACAATTTGTGCTTTGGTTTTTTGCTTGATTTGTTCTTCAGTCAGATTAGATTGACCGACCAAAGCCGTTGCCTGATCAGCAATACATTTAGGTTGATTCAAGTGCAGCAACTCCCACTCCTCGACAACCTGACCATTCTTTAAATGACAATATCCAACCTGCCCCTTACTTTCAGTGCGGATTTCAATCTTACCACCCTGCTTGACACAATACTCACTTGCGGGATTTGCCATCCCTAATTTAGGAGTTTCCTTTTCTGATGATGGCATGGTAGTACATGCGCTTAAAGTGATAGCTAATATACTAAACAGTATTGTTTTTTTCATGAGAGCTAATTCTTTCTTAATCATTCTTTGTCAATCTAGCATATTTTTTAATCACCATCAGGCTGAAGTCTGTATAGATTTTTAGCCTTTCTAATTATTAAAAACTGAAAATAAAACAGCAATAAATTAGGCTCTATAATGCTTTGAAATCTCGATTAAAAGAATACATATCAAATAAAAAAATTGCTTTAGAATAAAATACAATCAATTAATCATCCCATGTAGATATTTATACATTCCAAAAGAATTACATTGTAATTACATCACTCCTATCTATTCTTACTTTTAAATTTGTGATCTCAACGGGATTGATTTAAGATTTGATTGAATTTTAAACTTTCTATTAGCATGACAGACGATCCTCAACTCTCCCTTAAGGAATATCTTGCTACGGTGCAGGAAGTGGTCAAACACACTTTCGATACACCGGTATGGGTCAAAGCCGAGATTCGAAATTTAAGTATTAAAGCCGGCCATTATTATCTTGAGCTGGCAGAAAAAGAAGCGGATAGTAATCAGGTCATTGCCAGTTGCCGTGCAACCATCTGGAAGTTTAGTGCCCAGAAAATGGTCTCGCAGTTTGAACGTGAAAGCGGGATTGAACTGAGTCGAGACCTAAAAGTGCTGATTAAGGTCAAAGCCAATTTTGATCCACAGTATGGATTTTCATTAAATATCGTCGAAATTGACTCGGGCTACACGTTGGGAGATATTGCCCGGCGCTACCAGCAGATTGTCGAGCGGTTGACGGCTGAAGGACTCATTCAGCGTAATAAAAATTTGCCCAGTCCCTTTGATCTAAACCGGATTTTAGTGATTTCTCCCGAAAATGCAGCAGGACTTGGAGATTTTAGAAAAGATGCCGATGCATTACAGCGAGCACAGGTGTGTGAGTTTATTTATCATAGTGCGACTTTTCAGGGAAATACAGCCCCTCAAAATATTATGCAAAGTCTGGCACAAGCACTTAAACAATGGGTGCAGACCTATGAGGCTGCACCGGATCTGATCGTCATTATACGGGGCGGCGGTGCAGTCAATGATCTGGCTTATTTGAACGATTATGATCTGGCTGCCCTGCTCTGCAAACGCTCGGTACCCATTTGGGTCGGCATTGGTCATGAGAAAGACCGTACTATTCTGGATGAAATTGCGCATCGTTCCTTTGATACTCCAAGTAAAGTCATTGCAGGCATCCGCAATCATATAGTTGAACTGACTCAGGAGGTGGCGAATTGTCTACAGCGGATTCAGCGTTTATCTCAACAACAGATTCAGGCTTACCAGAACCAGAATGATCATTTTTTTAAACTGATTCAAACTCTGGCCAACAACCAGATTTTCGATGCCCTGCAACGTCTGCAACAGATCAAGTCTAATACTGCCAGTCTAGCCCAGCAGCATACCCAGCTCATGAATCAGCAGCTTGATGCCCTGATGCGAGAAACGCTGCTACAAAACCCTCAACACGTTTTATCCAAAGGTTATGCCATCGTTCGCCAGCAAGATCATGTGATGAGTTCAATTACTCAAATTGATAATCAGCAGCCTGTTCAGATTGAATTACACGATGGCCTATTTTCAGCACAGCTCATACAGGTACTTCCTCATGAATCATGATACTTTAAGCTTTGAAGAAGGTTATAACATCTTGAAAAAGAATGCGGAACTGCTGGAATCCCAGCAAGAACCAGATATCGACAACTTGATGAGAATCGTGGAAGAGTCCATGACAGCTTATAAAGCCTGTAAAGCACGCGTTGAAGCGGTGCAAACCGCTCTCAATGAGACCTTTAAAGAGTAAATCTCTTTTCACTCAAAAGATAACTTCGGCTATTTATTGTTTTATCTGATCTAGAAGATCTCGTAATGGAGAGCTTTTTATGAAGATGAAAAATAAGATTAGTGATCATTTTTTTAGGTATTTTTTATTCAATAGCTTGACTCATTAAATGAAAAATACTGCAGCTCATATTTCTTCTGCCATACAATAAAAAGCCCAATATTAAATTGGGCTTTTTATTACTCTTCTATTTCAATCGGGTCGCCATCTTCAGGTCGAATATGACGTGTCCCGTCATCTGCAGGATCAACACTTGAACCGTCTTTGGTAATAGCGTTGTACATTTCATCCTCTTTCTGATCATCGATAAATTCTTCATCTTCAAAATCTTGAGGCACATTATCATCGTCAAAGTTCAACGGCTTTTCTTCATCTATCATGGCGGTCCCTCATTTATTTAACCAAGAAAATATCATGCTCAAATATTTACGGGATTCATTCAATAGTTAACGATGATCATTTGTGTAACTGAATAAACAAAATAGAGGTTTGAATTTTGGTCTTCTCTGTTCAAAAAATCCTCCTTAGAAAGGAAGGCAACAACTGGAAGAAACTACAGCTATAGAATATAGAGTTCTTTAATATAAGATTACATCAGTTTTTCAATTAAAAAACCTCTTTAACCTTTTGAATAAGCAGGCTAATACTGTATTCAGGATATGTATCTTATATACATTTTCTTTTTTTTCGTAAAACATATATAGCATTTCAAATTTATAAATAGAATATAAAGAGTATTAATAATCTTCACCTTTATATTCACTTTAAATTACATTTCGTGGAATGAAATGTACATCTAAAAAAAAAGCCTATCTAGCGATAGGCTTTCCCCTTCCTCAATTTTGCGCTGATTCAGGTATGTTGTTAAAATGAACAACATGCAGAGCATAGGCAATTTCTAAATAAAAATATATAATCATCCATAAGCATATAAAAAAACTATAGTTGCATAATTAATAGCTATAGTTGTGGAATTAATTAAATATTTTAACCATAAATATACTTCAAAATTTACTTAATTGACGATACATATATGTCATAAATAATCTTTTATCCTGATAATCAGGAATTTCAAACACCCAAAAAATATAATTCTTAGATCTTAACTTAAACTTGATATTTACTGTCTTTATCTGAATAGTTGCCTCATCATTGCGCATCTCGACGAATAATTCTAAAATCAAGGCAAAGAATCTAAGTTTATCAATTGCCTTATAACGTGATGTTTTGTGTAGTCTTAAAGCCTCAGAATATATAAGTTCACACCATTCATCTTCATCGCCCATTTTTTCTCATTTAATTATTTAAAATAGCCAATGTAATAGCTTTATAGCACGCTGAGTATAATAAAACTGCTTTTAATATGAATATTAAAGTTATAAGCTTTTAGAAAATAAAAAAGCTCACTATCTTATGAGCCTTTTTATAAAAAAAATCAGGAATGTGAAGCTGCAAATTCTTGCAAGACAAACCGTTTTACACTTTCATCAAAGTCAGGCTTTGAAAGAGCGAGCTTGCCATTTTTCATAGTTTTATAACAATAACTTGCTGCAACTCCCATGCCTACCAAAGTTAACAACTTCATTGTTTACCTCATCACCGGGAAGATTTAAATATAAAGTTATCATTCAAGTTTGTAGCTTTCCAATCCAGTTTTGATTATTTTCTGTACTACATGTTACTGAATGTATGAATAATATCTAGAATCCAGCCTATGATGAGTCAGTGTGAAGACTTAACAGTTAATCTGCGCATCAATCCAGTTAATGAAATTTTCTTTATCAGTGAATTTTGGCATAGATCCTAAATTTATGGTTTCTTTAGCACCAAATTTTCCTGCTACAACATGAGGTGTTTGCACCCTGAAATCCAGAGGATCACTTTCATGTAGAGTTTTAAAATACTCTATTGATTTATCAAATTCGCTTTGATTTTTAAAATTTGGACGCTCTATTAAAAATTCATAAACTTGTTCTAGAGCTGGCAAATAGTTATTTCTAGGCATTCTGTTTTCTCTAAAATAATGAGTTATGATGAATCACTATATTGAATGAGTAAGGATGGGAATATTCCACTATTTCTTAGGGTTTATGTAAATTAGATAATGACGAACTTAAATCAAAACTATCAGATCAAGCCATAAAAAATGAGCATATACATACACTCATTTTTGACGTACTAAGGAGTCGTGTATGACTTAAAAAATTTATTAGGAATAAATTCGCCAAAATGGCGGCTACTCTAACTTTTAGCTCAAGATTAGATTCTAATTCACGCTATGAAGGTCCAGCTCTTCATTGGTGGCCAATACAACAGAAGCTAAAATTGGTATACCTAAAATGAAAGGCACAGCAAAAATCCATAGCACGATGGTTACATCTGGGCTAAAGAAAAATTTAATAACTAATGCAGTCAAAATAAGTATAGAAAATAGTATCGCAGCAAAACGGATGATAAATTTAGTCGACATACAAAGATGCTCTTATACAAAAAAAATTGTATTTTCAATATACACCTAATTTTATTATGGGTTTATTGATTTTTAGGCAGTTATTCTATATTTTAATTAATTTTTTATATTTTATTGGGGCCATAAGAAGTATTTAATTTTCTTAGGAGATAAAATCGCCAAGATTTAAGCAATGTTGCATAAATTTTTTATTTCTATTGAGCTTAATTTTAGATATTCATTGTTTCTACTGATCGGTACTTAAACTGGATGATTTCATGATAAATAAAAAATTTCTACATAAAAAAGCCCTCAGTTGAGGGCTTTTTTACTGCGCTTAGAAGCGCCAGTTATAGAACAAGTCAATTGCACGTTCTAAGGACTGACTTGCTTCTAAGTAAAGACGCTGATTTACCTGATAACGTAAAGTCAGTTTATTTACTGGTGTAAATACTCCAACTCCATAGCGAAGATACAGATCTGGCGTAATGTAACCAGTCACAGAAACCTGCGTATCATCTCCTGTTCCCTGTGCATCCAAGGCTAAACCACTCAAGCCAAAACTACGTCCGATCTGGTTAGTCAGTGCACGGGTACCACCCAAGCCCAGACTGATACCTGCGGCAGCGATCGTATTATTTACATCAGACCTGAATCCTTCAGTCTGATTTAAACCGGATGCACCCTCATTGATACGACCGGTAATCAAGGCATTTAAGGCTTCCTGCTCTGACAAGCCCGCATCATTATAAATCTGAATGCTTGGACTCGATGCAGTACCCGTTACGCGCACCCCGACCGTACTACCCTGAACCATTTTATTGGCATCAATGTCTAGCGTCGGATTGGTGAGTTCACCATTAAAACGCGCGATGGCACGATTCAAATCCAGACTCTGACCATAGGCTTCGATTTTCACCCGTTGTGATACCCCGATTGCACCATTGGCGCGCATTGCGGTTTCCAGACCACGCTGTGACAGGTTCACTCGGCCTAATAGCGGGATACGACTATCAAAGCCCTGGAAGATCACCTGATTACCCAAAGAAACAGCCACATCCGCCCGGATATCCCATGGACGTGCCGCTCTCAAAATCGCCAGTTGATCCTCACCTTCACGCACGACACGTACATCTGGGGATAAGCCGACTACCGGTTCCGAAGCTTCAGGCATTGAAATCAGTGCACGCGGTACATCTACCGTGCCACTTAAACTCAGTTTTTTATTAAATGGATACATGTCCAAGGTCAGATCAGGCGTCACCATGGCCGTAATTAATGGTGCCTGACGAATCAGCAGATTTTCACCTTGCAGTTTTAACTGTACCCTTGGATCACCTTTCCAGTCGACTGAACCGGTTAATTTACCGACACCCTGACCGCTGTTAAATGCCCCATTAATGCTGGCAGAGTTCTGACGTATGGATGAATATAGTTGTACATTGGTCAGATTCACGGGTAAAGAGATCATACTGATCGAGGCATCTTTGACCCGAAGCTCACCTTCCAGCAAAGGATCCGTTAAAGTGCCACCAATCTTTCCGGCATAGGATAAAGTTCCGTCCAGATTACGAATGTCCTCAATAAATGGTTTAAAGACCTTGAGCTGCACCTGGTTAAAGGCAATTTCGCCACGCATCGGTTTGCTGTCCCGATATGGGTCAATAATCACATTGGCATAGCCTGCACCGATATCTGGAGTTTTTACATCCAGGCGAAGCTGCAAGCCTTGTGCTACACTTTTTGCTACCAAGCCAACTTCATCATATTTTAGCGTAGAACCTAAATATTCCGGGTCTTCAGAAGATAAACCTACAACGCCATTTCGGGTGACTAGACGTGCATCAATTTTTGGTTTAGCCCCTTGTGCCCAAGCTGCCTTGGCATAACCATTGACTTTACCTGTCAACGCCAATCCATCAGGCAGGAATGCGCTGAAGTCTTCCAAATCAAGGTTTTGGGTAATAAAAGAGACACTACCTCCAGTTTTATTGACCCGAATCGGCTGATCAAAACACAACTGGCTTTGTTGACTCATCCAGCAATGAGCACCGATAAACAGACTAGACTGGGCAGTGTTATAAATCACTGCCGCATTTTGACGCTGCACCAAATGGGCGCGCAAAGAGTCGAAGTCACCTTTTTGAATCTGACCCAGCCAGTTATTTTGTGCATTAAAGCCACCAGCCAGCTGAACAAAGAATTTTGACAGTTTATTTTCTGCCTGAACTTTAAGTATATGCGCTGCACGGGTACCGGCGAGTGATACTTCGCCTCGAACAATTTCCCGTGAGCCATTACGCAAGCGATCCATTGTTGCAGTTAATAAGGTTGGTGTAGTCTGCGATGTTGGCAACTGTCCGCGAATACGGACTTTCTGCACACTAAACAGATTTTTAAAAGCAAAATTATCGATAGATAGATTAGCAGAAGCCTGTAAGCGCGGCTGCGCCTGCATATTGATATAGCCCTGCGCACGACCTCTTAAACCCGGATATAACTCATACAATGCCGGCGCATTCACCTTCAGTTGCAGGTTTTGTGCATTTCCAGTCGCCTGAATCTGGTTGCTGGCATAAGACAGGAACAGGTTATTGGCTTCAAATTGCTCTGGAACAAAACCGCGCTGATTTGAGTTAATAATGACCGATAAATTACCTGTACCACGTACCGGCTTATTATTCAGCATACCGGCCAGATTCAAACGTTGAATCTGAATGCGTTTTAAGGCATCTGACCAGACACCACGAGTTTGTACATTGCCAGATAATTCGCCCTTCAATTGAGCATTAAAGTATTGTGGTTTAAAGCGGATGAGTGAAGCATTAATATCCCAACCGATACCATTCTTCAAATTGACCAGACCGCTCGCGTTAATCTTGCCAGCCACACCATCATGACGGAATTCATTGACTTTCAGTAGCTCGGGTGTACCTGAAACCCGAAGTTTCAGCATGCCCTGACTGGCTTTAAGCTGACTAGCATTTAAAGCGCCATCATAATTGACTGCATAGCCTTTAAATCCACCGCCAGCTTTTTCATTATGGAATAACAGGGCAATAGTACTGTTACCAGTCAGACGCACAGTTTCATTCTGCTCCGCCAAGCGTCCGGTCAAGTTTACATTATTCAGTTTAATAATCTGCTGATTCGGTTGTGCATAGCCATTGGCCTTGATCTGGCCATTCAAACGGTCTACCGGTGAAGCTGCTGCAATACTTTGGGTATTTAAATTTTTGGCATTTAATACCGCTGTCCACTTCAACTGACGTTTTTCTTGTGGCAGTTCAATCCGTGCATTACCGCTTAAGCTACCTGCCTGTGCATTGGCATTATAATTAAAACTTGGGACATTCAGGATATTATTTTTCAGATTCAGCTTGGCCTGATACATGCCTGCAGGCAAAAGACCTTGTTCATGCTGCTCGACTTTGGTCGCCACATGAATATTCTGCTGACCTTCAACCAGTGCCAATTTGACATCACCAGACTGACTGCTGAGCCAGCCCACATAAGGTACGGCGCGATCAATATTTTTCCAGGCAATATCCAGTAGCATCGGCTGCGCTTTATTGCCCTTGGCCGGGTTTTGATCCAGCTTCAGATTCCAGCTTTCATAACGGTCGAAATCAACCAGTCCGGTAAGGTGCAGGCCATTTTCCAGGTTACCCGCAGAAGCAATATTGGCATCCAGACTTGGCGGCAAGAAATCCTGTACGACTTGCGGAATGCGCTCATGTTTAGGATCAATGCCATTTAAGCGCCCCGTCAGATCCCAACTGACCCGATCTTTCCAGCCCACTGTTCCAGCAAGGCTGACTGCACCTTTCATCAACTGGCCATTCAGGTCAGTAATATTCAGCTGATTGACCAGATCGGTAAACATCACCGCATTATATTGACCTTGCGGAATATTTTCCCCAATCAGGTCAGTATCAACATTCAGATCCAGACGCTTGATATCACCATTAAACTTGGCAACCCCGTCTTTGCTAAACAGTTTCTGCTCAGTCAGAATAGGCCAATGATAATCTTTAAACTGTAACTCGCCGCGCATCGGGACCTGTGGACGCATTGGATGTACGATAACCCAACCCGTCAACAAATCAGGCGTATTGGTCGCTACTCCTGCCTGAATAGTATCTAGCGTTCCACGCGCCCGAACCTGAATATCATGAATATTCAGGCTTTCTCTTAAAGAAGGCAGATTGACAATGCCACGGGCATCTAATGGATATTTGCCTTCGAACTGCATTTTACCCGTGGCTTCACGTAGCGAAAGATAGCCCATATCCATACGGGAGTCTTCAAAATTTAATTCGGTGCCGGACCAGAGTGCATCATTTAATTCAATATTGTAAAAATCCACGGCATTGGTCTGGGTGTTAATGACCAGATGATCCAGCAGCAGATGATCGACACGCAGTATAAAAGGCAAGCGGATAGCATTAAACTTGAATGGTTCGCCTGTAGACGGATTTTTATTAATAATTTGCAGATTGCGAACATCCGCCTCAGTCAGATGAATTTCTTTTTTGACAATTGCCCGCCAGCCCAGTTTGACATCAGCACGATCAATTTTGACATCCACCGGTTTTAAAGTGACGAGCACATTTTTAAGGATAATCCCACGCCATAAATTACCGCCTTCATATTCATAATGAATAATTTGCTGGCGTTGCAGCACCTGATCCAGCAGAAATTTACTGCCCTGATTGGTCGAAAACAAGAGAGCCAGCACAGACAGCAGAAAAATCAGGGAGAAAAGTACTGACAATAAGATACTTCTAAATATACGCCGCTTTTTCGGCACAACGCTATTTTGTGGTTCTTGTTCTGGCTGTGGTTGGTTCTCGACCATGATCTACCCAAATAACTATTTTTTAAAATTGAAGTTTTATAACTGTGATCCAATAAAGAAATGTAACCGAATCGGGTGATTGTCATCAGACAGCCCCGTCGCAACATCTACACGTATTGGCCCAATCGGTGAAGCCCAACGTAAGCCTACCCCCGCACCATATTCGGTCGGATTACTGAATTCCTTATTATAGGCATTTCCGGCATCTGCAAAGACCGCAGCACGCCAGCCTTCCTTAAACTGATAATTATATTCTAATGAAGCCACACCCAAGGCCTGACCACCCACTTTAAAGCCGTCAATTTCCGGAGAAAGACTCTTGTAGTCAAAACCGCGAATACTCTGGTCACCACCAGTGAAATATCTCAGGTTATATGGCACTTTGGCAAAATCATCGGTAAAGATATACCCTAAATCCATACGCCCAACAAACTGATAATCTGCATTTTCACCCAATGAATAGATAAAACGCCAGCCTGCATTCACAATGGCCATATCCGCATCGGATAATAAAGCCTCGCTACCCAGCTCAATCTTATAGGTTTGCTTGAAGCCCTTGGTCGGATTGACCCGACGATCGCTATCGGTACGTGAAACTTCATAACCCACCAGTAGCGATTGCTGTTCATCTTCGGTATTAAAGCGAAACGCTTCTGGAATCTGATTAAAATCGACAGAACCATCCTGTGTTAAGCGATCCAGACGATAACGGGCTCCAAAAGTACGCTGCCAGTTACCCAGTGGATTTTTAATAATCCGGTCTGCACCTAACACTGCTGATTCAATCATCAGTCCTTGGCCCTGTGCGACGCTATCACGTTCTTCACGTTCGTAGCCCCCCACAATACTGACATAATCATTCAGCGGATGGTTATAAGGAATATTATAACGTCCATCAATCGACTGGCGGATGCCTGACAACTCGATATTGGCATCAAAAGAGTGGCCACGCTTATTTACAATAGCGCGCCTGTATTGACCACGCAGACGGATATCGGTATCTGTTCCATAACCCAGACCCAGCTCTGCACTGTTTACCCGGTCTGCATTTAAAGTCACGATGACCGGGATTTTCTTCTCTTCCCGTGCCTGTTCCTTTAAACGATCCTGTTCATTTTCTTTGGTCTGCTGCTCAACCCGTAAGGTTCTTAAGTTTGGATTTTCCTGATCACGACTACCGGCAAACTGATCTTCATCCACGACATTCTGGGTCACCTCCTGAGAAGAGGCTGGCGAGCGGGCAGGTTTTTTCTCTACAGACTGATCTTCAGAAAGTTTTTGTTCTTCAATCAGCTGCTGAATATCCGGTGCCAATTCCAATTCCTTTTCAATCGGATCAGGGCGAACCGCATCGACCATGGTATAGTTAAAGTAGCGTGAATTGGTCAGATTGTTGGCCAGGCTATTGACTCGCCAGAAGGTATAATCCGCCCCATCTTTCCAGGTAACCAGACTTTCGAGTACATCGCGGTCGAGTGGGAGTTCCTTTTCAGGATCACTCATTCTGAACTCGACATTCCCCAGCTTATAACGATCACCAGTCTCAAAACGAAGATTCACATCTGCCGTATTCTGTGGCAATGCAATCCTGACATCATGCATACGCCAGTATGAATCAAAATAACCATTATTATTGGCTGCAGTAACAATCCGGTTCTTGGTCTTTTCATAATCACCATGATTAAAAATATCGCCATCTTGCTGTTCAGGCAAAATACTGATGACCTGAAATTGTGGCTGCTCTGCGCCAGCTCCAGTAAATTCCAGGTCATAACTGGTAATAATCACAGGTTCATTCGGTGTGACAAAAACACGAAGCCTGCTGTCTGATACTTTTTCAAACCTGAACTGGGCATCGTAATAACCCACCGCCTGAGCTGCCTGCCGTGACAGTGTCCGCAATTGAGGTAAAGCTGAATTAAAATCGCCAAAAGACTCCTGGGTAAAACTGGAGAGCTTGGCTTTGACATTATTTCTTAAATTCAGATAACCTTGGGATTCACTCTTGCGATTCAGTGTGCCGTTGCTTTGCGC
This sequence comes from Acinetobacter sp. SFA, assembly GCF_001647535.1. Lineage (NCBI taxonomy): Bacteria > Pseudomonadati > Pseudomonadota > Gammaproteobacteria > Moraxellales > Moraxellaceae > Acinetobacter > Acinetobacter sp. SFA. The sequence continues at coordinate 67,803 of NZ_LSZI01000020.1, forward strand.
CACACCTTCCTCATTCACAATGACGACGTCTGCATTAATCCGAGGAACTCTTGCCGTCATAATCTGGCGTGGCGGGCGGATCTTATAAAACAGTCTTTTAAAAATATTTGGCCGCTTGTCATTTTCAGGTGAAAGCGAGTCTGGTATTTCTGCTAAGGTCATGCCTGCTTCGTTGTTTTGCACCATAATCTGGCTGTCTGCCTGAATGGACTGCATCAACTGATCCACATTGACCGGCGCCTGATTGATTTCCAGCAGTTCTTGCTGGCTGATATCTGCGACTACAGTTTCGGTGGTCTGGCTATTGCGATAATTTTGCGCTTCCTGTTTGGCTTGTTCAGCCACACGATAAATTTCATTGGCCATGTTTTGGTCAATAGTCTGAACTGGCAATTCTTCCAGATCATCAAATTCGATTGGAGTAAATTCATCTAGACCCGATCCTGCATTTTGCTGTTGTTCCAGCATCAGCATACTGTCAACTGGCACTTCCTGTTCTAAAGCTTCTTCAACTTTTTCTTCTGCTTCTGTTTCAGACGTAACTAAGCCCTGACGAATCGCCTCTTTGGACAGCTCATCTACCATTTCTGCCTGGGAAATAGCCACGGGCGTTTCGGGCTGTTCGGTTTGTGCCATGCTCTGATGGGATAACATCATAAAAAAGATGCTCATACACAGGTGCATACCACTGTGCGGTGGTATATGAGGCCCCATACTGCGATTTAGCATCGTTTTTTTAAAATTTTTCTTTGCAGGCATAGCAAACTCTAAACGAATACATTCTTTAATTGATTATTTGACCGAAAAATATAAGCTAAGGAGCTTAATTAATTGGTTTTTACCTTTACATAGCTGAAAGTATCTTACATGATTTTTCTCAATGTTTACGCATAACTGACATTTCTTAATAAAACTTAATGTAGCACGGCCTATATGAACAAAAATGAACATTTGTTAGCTTCTCGGCGCTTTCTTCCGATGTTTCTGACTCAGTTTTTCGGTGCATTAAATGATAATGTATTTAAGCAAGCGTTACTGCTGGTCATCACTTATGGCTGGATTCAACAGCAATCAGCCAGCATCAGCACCTTGAATAATCTGGCGGCTTTACTATTTATTCTTCCTTATTTTATTTTTTCGGCCACTGCCGGTCAGATTGCCGACAAATACGAACGTTCACAGCTGATTCGCTATCTCAAGCTTCTGGAAATTGTCATCATGCTGCTGGGAACTATCGGTTTCCTGCTGGGCAATTTATGGATTCTGTTATTTGCCCTGTTCCTGATGGGAACCCAGTCCACTTTCTTTGGCCCGATCAAATATGCCATTTTACCTGAAGTCCTGAAACCGGATGAACTGATGTCCGGCAATGCCCTGTTCCAGTCTGGAACTTCTCTGGCAATCCTGTTCGGTATGATTCTGGGCGGCGCAGTTATTGCAGCTTCGGCTGGCAACCTGATTTGGATCAGTTTAACCATCATCAGCATCGCACTGATAGGTTATATATCAAGCCGTTATATTCTGAAGCAAAACATTTCCGCACCGGAGTTGCAAATAGACTGGAACTTTTTTCGTACCAGCTTGCAGACTTTGAAATATGCCAAAAGCTTACCATTGGTTTTTACCATTTTACTGGGCAATTCATGGTACTGGTTTTATGGTGCAACCTATCTGACCCAGATTCCTCAGCTGACGTTACAGAATCTGCATGCATCTGAAAATGTCGCCAGTCTGCTCTTAACCTTTTTCTCTGTCGGGATTGGGTTAGGCTCATACTTATGCCGTAAAATTGGTGGCAGTCAGGTCAATATCAAGATGGTGCCTTTTGGGGCAATCGGTCTAGTAGTGTTTGCCTTATATCTGGCCTCGAGTCTGGCCTTTGTTCCAGAACGTGCAGGTGCATTAATTGGTCTGGCAGAAGTGTTCCAGCAAGGCTGGAGTTATTATCATGTGATGCTAGCCATTACCTTGCTCGGTATTAGTGGTGGTTTTTATATTGTCCCGCTGTATGCCATGATGCAGGCGCATTCTCCACGCTCACATCGTGCGCGTGTGGTTGCAGCAAATAATATTCTGAATGCCGTTTTCATGGTATCTTCTGCTATATTTTCTATTATTATTTTAAGTATTCTAGAGCTTGATCTTAAAATACTTTTTTGTATTACTGCAGTATTAAGTGGCCTGTTTACTTTATGGTTACTTTACCGCCTAAAACCAATGATCAAAATCGCGAAAGCACCCTTGGAGGATTAATTCATGCGTCAATATACAGGTCTGGATAAGTTGATTCATTCTTTTGACCAGGCATTACGCAGTCTAGTCCCGGGCACGACTTCAGCGCAGCGTGAAAACCCGGCCCAACCGGTAGAAACGCAGTTGACGGTCAGTGATGCACGACATGTAGCAGGTTTAATGCGGGTCAACCATAGTGGTGAGGTTTGCGCACAGGCGTTGTATCATGGTCAGGCCATGACGGCAAAACTCCCGAATGTACGTCGTGAAATGGAACAGGCTGCGATTGAAGAACAGGATCATCTGGCATGGTGTGAAGACCGTTTGAAAGAACTGGATAGCCATACCAGTCTGCTCAATCCGGTCTGGTACGGTCTTTCCTTCGGTATGGGTGCGATTGCCGGAATCGCAGGTGATAAATACAGTCTGGGTTTTGTGGCTGAAACAGAACGTCAGGTCAGCATGCATTTACAGCATCATATTAGCCAATTACCCCCTCAGGATGAACGTTCTCGCCGTATTCTGAAACAGATGAACGAAGATGAACTGCATCATCGGGATACAGCTTTAAAGGCGGGTGGTGTAGATTTGCCCGTTCCTGTCAAAATCGCCATGACAGGCATTTCCAAGCTGATGACCAAAACCAGCTATTTTATTTAAACCAGTTATTTTCATTCTTAGCCCACTCATTTGTGGGCTTTTTAATAAGTCTCAAATCTTGAGCAAGATAATATTAACTCAAGGCATGTGGTGATCTTATTACTTTTAAGCTCTATAAAATAATAGAGATTGCCTACAGTATCCTTTTAATCTTTTTTGTTCATTTCAGAAAGTAGGTCTAGCTGAATTTCCTGGATTTGTGCCAGCCTTTCCCATTGATGTAGCAGCAAATGATCTAATTTTTCATGTAAATACTGAATTTCCAGTTCAGCTTTTAAATTAATCTGATAATCATTTTGTGAACGTAAACGGTCTTTTGCTTCCTGTCTGTTCTGGCTCATCATAATAATAGGCGCCTGAATCGCTGCAAGACAGGACAGGATTAAATTCAACAGAATAAATGGATAAGGGTCTGCAGGCTGAGTCACCATCACCACAGTATTTATCGTAATCCATAGACCTAGAAAAATTGCAAAACAGATCAGAAAGACCCAACTTCCACCAAAAGTTGCAATTTTATCGGCCAGCCTTTCACCCAAGGTCCATTTTTGTTCCAATGCCGTTTCTACATTTTTGGTGATCAGCTCATGTTCATGCATGCTATGAATCACTTCAAACTCAAGATCAGTCAATTCACCCTTTTCTGAGCTTAATAATGAATGCACATACTGCATGCGATATCGGGTCAGATCTGTCTGGCAGATATAATTTTGCGGTGTCCAGTCAGGAATATCCTTTGCAATTTCTTCGGTAATGACCTTTCTGACAGTTCCCATCGGTGTAAGATTTTTTAAAGGAAAACGTTTGCCGCACACCAAGCAGCTATGATTTTCATTTTTTTCTTTCATGATAATTCTCTTTTATACCAGCTTTCCTAGCTATCATTTGGATATATCTTATTGGTTTATTGATTTTTTACTTTTATAATTTTTATATCAGTTCAGTATTACTTTCCCTCGAACTATTAAATTATTAAGTCCCAAATCGGTTAGATCTTTGGTTGATAAAATGCTTTGCCAAGTGCACTATGATCTGATCATTCAGGTTAATTTTCAGATCGATTTCATCTATCTGTCTCTACCTAACATAAATTTACTATAATCATAATAATAATAAAGAAGAGGCTTCATTATGCGCCACTCATACCATCTTGAAAAACATTATATTGAACGTGCGGGCTGGCTTCGCGCAGCTGTACTGGGGGCAAATGACGGAATTATTTCAGTCACCAGTCTGGTGGTGGGTATCGCAGCCAGTGGAGCATCCAAGGAAATTTTACTGGTGACCTGTGTTGCTGGATTAATTTCTGGTGCCGCCTCTATGGCAGCGGGTGAATATATTTCAGTCAAATCCCAGCAGGATATTGAAAAAAATGACCTGCTCATGGAAGAGCGTGAACTGCAACGCCATCCCAATAATGAACTAAATGAGCTGAAGACGATTTATATACAACGCGGCCTGGAACCAGGTTTGGCACAAAGGGTTGCTGAGCAGTTGACTGAACATAATGCTTTGGATGCTCATGCCCGTGATGAGATTGGTATTTCAGCGCATACCTCTGCCCGACCCTTTCTTGCGGCATTTTCTTCAGCTCTGGCATTTACCGTAGGCTCATTATTTCCTTTAATCTCGATTATGATTCTGCCAGATCGATATCTGGATAAAGGCGTTATACTAATTGGGGTTCTAAGCCTGGGAATGATGGGTGCACTGGCGAGCTATGCCGGTGGAGTCAGCGTGTGGAAAGGTGCAGTCCGGGTAATGCTCTGGGGAATTATCGCCATGTTGTTTAGTGCCTGGATAGGATCATTATTTAATGTGTCAGTTGCCTAAACATCTGTTTATCGTTTTGACAGGCTCACAATATGATAGCGTGACTATTATTTTAAGTTAGCTGAATAAGGTTAATAAAAATCTGGCTACGCTAACAAAACTCGGGTTTATTTTAAGCTATTTTGGTTTTAATTTAGAAAATTAAAAGCAACATTCTTGAACTGAAAGATATATTTATGGAAACCGTAATTATTTTTGCCATGTTGGCAATTATCATAGTATTGCTGATCATTTTCTATAACAAGAAAAAGTAAGAAAGCAAATATTCACTTTTATAATTCTAAGGTTTTTGTAAAGCTTAAAATAAATTCTGTAGTTTTAAATCAATCAGACTTCTTTCATGAATCAGAAAATAATTATTTATTAAAATTTTAAATATTTTCATTATTAAATGATTTCTAAACCAAACTCGCGCTATTTTAGCTGAATTTTTCTTTAGATCTAAAAAAAAATGAATCATAAAAAGCCTGATCTTGGTTGATCAGGCAATCCATCAATACTGAATAAAATGCATAAACAAAAAAATCATGGGATTTGATTTAAATAAACTGCTTGATTGTTGGAAAACTATGTTGTCCGTATTCAAATATGGCAGCATCCCAGATATCAAACATCGGAACTTTCACATCCAGAGCCAAAGGCAGTTTTTTTTCATTAAACTGCATATGCGTTAGATCTGATCCCCAGGCAATCAAATCAACATCCAAAGTAATCTGATGTGATGGACGCACTCGCCCAGATGCCTTTTCTAGCTGTTTAAGCAGATCAATCATGTCTTCACTGGACACCGAACTTCGCAATAAACACGCAGCATTCCAGTAATTGGCTCCTATGCCATCACGGCAAGGAATCATATAAACAGGAGAAAACTGAACTTCCCCCCATTCGGAAATACGTTGCTGTGCAGCCTGAAAATGTTGTTGAGGATGACAATTACTCGCTAATGCTAGGGCGAAAATCGTTTCGGTGGCGTTCAAGACGTATTCCTACAGAATTGGCTTGCGCGATAATGGCAGGCTTACGGATCGTAATATTAATCGATTCAATTGCTGTAAAGGTAGTAAAAAGTGCATTTAGCACCAACTTTGCTGCATGTTCAATCAATTCAGGCTTGGCTTCTTGAATGACCTTGCTGGAAATCTCACAAATTTCTGCGTAATTTAGCGTATCTGCAAGCGCATCTGAGTTTGATGCCTGTTCTAAATCGGTGTGAATAGTCAAATCCAGCATTAAAGGCTGAATAATCTGGCGCTCCCAGTTAAAGCAGCCCACGACTGTCTCGACTTTTAAGCCTTCAATAATAATGGCGTCCATTGGATTGCTCGATAAGATGATATTTACCACTAATTTCCCGAAGTCCCTTTTTATTAAAAAGGGACTTGCATTGCTTATATTTTATCAAGCAATGAGACACTCCTCCATGCGCTTTTTTAAAGCCCTGCTTTAAAATTGCGCAAGAAAAGAAGGTCGGGAGAGATTAAATTAATGCTTTAACAGCAGATTTGGATCCATGCTTTGCACCATTTGCAAACGCTGATCTGCATAAATGTCTGTATATGGCGCAAGAATCCGCATAAAACGATCGAAATACAGCATTTGTTTGAACAGTAAGGCAAAATCACGCGGGAAGCGGATGCCATGACGCTCACCCACAGCGACCATATCCATCATGATATCGTTGAGATCTGCAGGACTTGAGGTCAGCAGTTCCTGCGGATCGGCAAGCATCACCCCGCCAAACAGACGCTCAAGATCAGCAGCCAGCACTTTAGTGTCAATCTCAACTGCAGTCATGCCCATTTTCAGCATGTTTTCTGCCATCAAGGTATAATTGGTATGCTGCAAAGCATCCATAAAGGCCATACATGCAGTCCATACTTCAGGTTTGAGCTGCCCAACAATACCGAAATCAATAAAACCAACCCGGCCATCTTCAAGAAGCATCAGATTACCGGCATGCAGATCGGCATGGAAACTATTACACATCATCAGACTACCAAACCAGGTATTCATGGCTGTAATTAATACCTGTGACGGGTCCTTTGCGACCTTTTTCACCACTTCAAAATCGGTCAGTGGCACACCATACAAACGCTGCATGGTCAGCACACGACGAGTTGAATACTGATGATAAACTTTTGGCGCTGTGGCCGCCTTGTTGTTGGTAATATTCAGATAGTTAACGAAGTCATCCAGATTTTGTGCTTCTTCAATAAAATCGACTTCACGCACCATCCGGGTTTTGATTTCTTCGACAATATCGGCCAGTGAGGCAAATTTCACTTTTGGTACGGCTTTTTCCAGCAGCTTTGTCGCCCAATGCAGGACATTCAAGTCGGTATAAAGAATGGTTTCCACACCCGGCTTTTGCACCTTAATAACAACATCTTCACCCGATACCAGTTTGGCCGCATGTACCTGTGCAATTGAGGCAGAAGCCAGTGGTGTTTCCTCGATTGAGGCAAAAATCTCATCCAGATTACGGCCAGCAAATTCTGAGGCCAGTACTTCCTGAATATAGCTAAATGGCAAAGTCGGCGTCTGGTCCAGACAGCCCTGAAATTCTTCTACATATTCACGTGGAAATAATGACGGCGTACTGGCAATAAACTGACCGAGCTTGATATAAGTTGAACCTAATGATTCAAAAGTCTCGCGCATGAGTTTGGCGTTGCTTGGCTTTTCGGTAGCATATTTGATGCCTGCCTTTGCCGCAACCACCGCGGTTTCACCCATACGGGCAACCGAGCGTATTCCATCTAACCAGATATTGTTTTTCATAATGTCTTAGGAAAAATTAATTACATGCAGTGTAGCAAAAAAATTAAAAATTGCAGGTTTATCTTGCCTGACAGATTGGACAATCTGTATCTTTTTCGAAACTTAAAATTCGCTGCTTGAAGCTGAGACCATCCCAAAGCAGAAGTTTCTGTCTCAGTGGCATTACTCCCAAGCCCAAATATAGCAAAGCATGATGTGCCTGCAGACTTGCCATCACGTTGGGTGTGGTTGCGAGTACACCAGAGTCGGCACAGCGTAAACTAGTATCCTCTTGATGCTCTGGCGGGAACAGGCAGGCATAACAGGCAGAATCGCCTTCAATCATAAACATTTGACCTTGCACGCCAATGGCCGAGGCGCTGATTAAGGGTGCATTGAGTTTTACACAGATCTGATTGACCAGGTAGCGTGTTTCAAACTGGTCACAGCCATCCAGCACCAGATCCTGCTGCCCAATAATACTTTCTGCATTGTTCTCAGTTAAGGCCTGGTTAATATAGTCAATCTGCACATTCGGATTAATCTGCCCCAGCCTTTTTGCCAGTGTTTCTGCCTTATAAAAACCTAAATCCTGTGGAGTAAAAGCCAGTTGTCGTTGCAGATTACTCATTTCAATCGTATCTGGATCAATCAGGGTAATTTTACCGACTCCGGCACGAGCCAGCAGTTCTGCTAAGACACAACCAATCCCGCCACATCCCACAATACAGATATTAGAAAATTTCAGTTTTTCCTGTGCTTCAATATCCCACCCCTCTAAGAGGAGCTGTCGAGCATATAAGTGCATTTCTGCATCGCTCAGTTCGAATTCTGAAGATACAGTATCCGTATTAAATGTAGACAATGTCTTTCCCTGTTTTGAAAATATTTAAAAAGTAATCGTCATAGAAGTATGGGTACTGAAATTTCAATATATAGATATATTTCAGATAAATTGACTTCCCTGCGTATAACCAGCAAACCAATCAATGGTTTAGAAACGGCGCCAAATATCATATCAGTTAAATGCTCGCGATCAAGTTGCCAATCTTGTGATGCCACAGGATTTTTTAATGATACCAATTAGATCACAACTCGTGGAAAACTCTCATTTGTTTGATGGAAGCTATCAGAAATTTTAGATACTTACGTTGATTTAGAATAGCGTATGAAAATTTTTAGCTTCCTCTACTATTGCAACATTGTGCCTGAGGATCTGCTAAACATTTCTCTCAAAAAGTTAGATTGCCACGTTAAACATGCCGAATATTAACTTATTGTAGAGAGTGAATTAACTTTTATAGTGCTCAACCCCTTCACTTTTCTCCATTTTCACTTGCAATTTCTTATAATTTTCTCTTATTTATTATCATATACTCACTCTTTATCATCCTGTAACTGACTCCTGCTTGTTTAGCGCTTCTGTAGTCACTTTCTGTCCTTCAGTATGAAAATGTATAAGTTCAGTGAGACCTTCTGTATCGGTTCTTAAATATGGTTAAGCTGCTTAAAGCCACAAAAAACTGAATCTTAAGAACCATGGAGCAATGATATGACTGAACAGCATTCAGAACATAATAACCGTGAAAAATTATGGGAATTGATCAAAGACGTCCGCTTTACCATGATCAGTCATCAGACCGATACTCAAGAACTTCACTCACAGCCAATGACCATGCTTAACTCTGAGGCGATGAATGAGGATCAGAATCTTTATTTTATTATGAAGGACACCAACGATATTGTTCAGGCTGTAAATGCAGGCCGTCGCCATTTGGGACTGTCTTTTTCCAAGCCATCTGATGATATTTATGTATCCATTAGTGCACATGGGGAAATCAGTACAGACCGCATGCTGATTGAGAAGCTATGGAATCCCTGGGCAGAAAACTGGTTTCAGGGCAAAGACGACCCAAGCGTTCGTGTTCTGATTGCCAAAGCAGTAAGTGCTGAATACTGGAATGTGAAAGATAATAAAGTGACCCATTTACTCAAAGTTCTTAAAGGAAATGTAACAGGTAAACCGGAAGAACCAGATACAGAACATGAGAAAGTGACTCTATAAATTTTAAACTTTTCTCTCCTGTTTAGCCTCTTTTCATAAGAGGCTAAATATTTGATTATTTTAAATTTAAATGATTAAAAATTACATTGTAATGACTCAAATAGCGTGATTAATATTTTAAACAGCTCCTCAAAAGCAATCGGCTAAAAAATTAAAAAGGCCGCAATTGCAACCTTATAAATTTTCTTTAGTAAAATCAACTGACCTGTTTTATTGCTTGAATTTTAGCAATTTCCTGCTGTTTAAGCAGATTGCGCTGAATTTTACCACTGGATGTTTTGGGTAAATCACTAACAAATTCAATCTCTTTTGGATAGGCATGTTTAGACAAGCGGGAACGCACATAGTTCTGCAGCTTGATCATCAAGTCTTCATTGGCGGTATATTGTGACTTGAGCACCACGAAGGCCTTCACAATTTCAGTGCGTTCAGGATCTGGCTTACCCACTACGGCGGATTCCAATACTTCCTCACATTCCAGCAAGGTGCTTTCTACATCAAAAGGCCCAACCCGATAGCCCGACGTGGTAATGACATCATCTGCACGACCAATAAAATCAATGCCACCATATTCATTCAGTTTGACTGTGTCACCGGTTAAATAATACTGACCAATAAAGGCTTTCCGGTTATTTCCGCCATAGCCGTCAAACCACATCAAAGGTGAAGCTGAACAGTCTATTGCCAGGGTACCGACACCGCCTTTTTCTACTTCCTGATGCTCTTTATTCAATACTGCAAAACGATGCCCCGGAATCGCAAATCCAGCCGAACCAACTTTTTTATAATGCTCCAGAGCATGATGATTGGCAATCACCATCCCAAGTTCAGTCTGTCCATACTGGTCATAAATATTGACGTTTAGATCCAGATTGAACCATTGAATCACTTCTGGAGTTAAGGGCTCACCTGCACTGCTGACTACACGTAAATATGCACTGATTTCAGCATCAAATTTTTCTTTAAAGCCAAAGAACATCCTGAATGCCGTTGGTGAGCCCGTCAGGTTATTCACCTGATATTTTTTAATGATTTCAATTGCATTGTCTACACTAAAAGCACGCTCATCCATAATGATGCTATGCCCTAAGCTCAAAGGACCTGCAATGCCATAATACAGGCCATAGGCCCAACCCGGATCGGCCAGATTCCAGAATGAATCCTCCTCACGTAAATCGACAGCGTGTAGCATATAGCCTTTAAATGCCAGTAAAGCCTTTAAAGGAACAGGCACTGATTTCGCCAGTCCGGTGGTACCTGAAGTAAACATCATCAAAAAAATATCACTGAATCGGCCTTGAACCGGTTCAAAATCGCTTGGATATTCCTTGATTTCAGTCCAGAAATCGGCATCTTCTTCAGCACAATCAGGAGTTGGATGTACAGTTAAAATATGAGGAATACTCAGATCATTCAGTTTTGAATGCTGCTCCTGATTGGTAATAATCAGCTTGGTTTGAGCAGTATTGATCCGATGTTCAATAGCCTTGCTTTCAAAAGCAGTAAATAGAGGCTGATAAACCGCACCGATACGCCAGGTCGCCAGTATGGTAATCAGGAGTTCGGGAGTACGTGGAAGCAGACCGGCAATACAGTCGCCTGCTCGCAGCCCCAGTACAGTCATGTAATGGGCCAGTTGTCCTGAAGCTTCAGCCAGCTGCTCAAAAGTCCATTGTTGTGCGTTCCCATTTTTGCCTTGCCAGATCAGTGCAGTTCGGTTTTGACCCAGGTAGCGACCACAGCATTCGGTATAAGCATTGATGTTCTCTGTACTTCCAACCAGATGTTCCTGAACCATATTTTCAAAATTAAAATCAGCATATGCCTGCTCTAGTGTCTTCATGACGACAACCTCTTTCCTATTGTAGTTTTCAGGCGAGCTTGCCTGAGTTTATCCATTTGTATTTGTTGTTCCTGCTGATTCCATCAGCATAATTTTTCAAATCTGCATTCATGCCTTATAGCTAGGACCTGAATAAGGCTTATTTTCGATTATTCGCACTGTATGTCTTTAGAGCATCATATTCAGTTGAATCCTGCAATTTCCATATCCATCAATGTAAGTGCAGGATTTGAACATCCCTCAAAGTCTGTTTTTTTAAATTAAAAATCAGCGTTGACATACTTCACGCGCAATCACCAGTCGTTGAATATCTGATGCACCTTCATAAATCTGGCTCACTCGCACATCACGATAGATACGTTCAACCGGAAAATCCGACACATAGCCATAGCCACCATGAATCTGGATCGCATCCGAACAGACTCGCTCTGCGATAGTCGAAGCAAACAGCTTGGCCATAGAAGCTTCTTTTAAGCATGGCTGGCCAGCATCTTTGAGCGTTGCCGCATGCAAGACCAGTTGTCGCGCCGCTTCAATCTGGGTGGCCATATCGGCAAGCCGGAATGCCACAGCCTGATGTTGAACCAGTTCCACCCCAAAGGATTTACGCTGATTGGCATACTCTACCGCGGCATCCAGTGCAGCACGTGCCATACCGACAGATTGTGCTGCAATCCCGATCCGGCCCGACTCCAGATTAGACAAGGCAATTTTGTATCCTTCGCCTTCCTGCCCCAGCAGGTTGGCAGCAGGAATCCGGCAATTATCCAGAACGATGGTCGCGGTATCGGAACAATGTTGCCCCATTTTTTCTTCCAGACTGGACACGATATAACCCGGTATATCGGTCGGCACCAGAAAACATGAAATACCTTTTTTCCCTGCAGATTTATCGGTCACAGCAAATACTAGTGCAATCTGTGCGTGTTTACCTGTGGTGATAAATTGCTTGATGCCATTTAAAACCCACTCGTCGCCATCACGTTCGGCTTTACATTCCAGAGCGCTGGCATCCGACCCAGCTTGTGGCTCCGTCAGGCAAAAACACCCCAGCCATTCACCTGTCGCCAGTTTGGTCAGATATTTCTGTTTTTGTTCCTCTGTGCCATAGCGCTGGGTAATACCACAAGGCAAAGAATTCTGCACGCTGACAATCGTCGAGATCGCTCCATCTCCGGCGGCGATTTCCTCAAGAGCCAGTACCAGCGAAACATAGTCCAGACCTGCTCCACCCCATTGCTCGGAAACAGTCATGCCCAAAGCACCCAGCTCACCCAGTTCTTTGAGCTCCTGTGTGGGAAATTGTGCTGTTTTATCGCGCAAACCAGCGGTTGGTTTCAGCTTCTGCTGCGAATAATTCCGCATCATTTCCTGAATCATTTTTTGTTCGTCATTTAAAATCACGGATCTTTCCCTTCTTTATTCATTCTATCCAGCATCAGCACAGACTTTTTAATTTTCAAAATGTGATGTTTTTTTGGATGTATTCGGCAAATTCAACATACAATTTTCCCTGACACGTTATTGCCATTTTGATGAATCAGAGAAAGCATCTTTATTTAATGAATTATTTTGGTGCCATACGGATTGCACCATCCAGACGAATCACTTCACCATTCAAATAACTATTTTCGAAAATATGACCAACTAACTGAGCAAATTCCTGTGGTTTGGCCAGACGTGATGGAAAAGGCACCATCTGTCCGAGAGCATCCTGGACATTTTGCGGCATGCCTTTCAACATTGGAGTTTCCATGATGCCCGGCGCGATGGTCATGACACGGATCGCTTCACGAGCCAGTTCACGTGCCAAAGGTAAAGTCATTGCGACTACTGCACCTTTGGATGCCGCATAGGCAGTTTGACCAATTTGGCCGTCATAAGCGGCAACCGAAGCGGTATTCACAATCACGCCACGTTCTTCTTCACCCGATTGCAGCTCATATTTTGCGATTAAAGCCGCTGCATGACGCAGCATGTTAAAAGTACCGCTCACATTAATATTCAGCACTTTCTGGAACATCGCCAATTCATGGATGCCGTTTCGTCCCAACACTTTGGCAGACGGTGCAATCCCGGCACAGTTCACCAGACCATTTAGCTGACCATAATTGCTTTCGACTTCAGCAAAGAAGGCTTCGACAGCCTGCTCATCAGTGACATCCAGTTGTACAAATTCGGCCTGCTCACCCAGTTGCTCCTGCATAGCGACACCCTGTTCCTGGTTCATGTCTACCAGAATGACCTTGGCGCCCAGTTCCACCAGATAGGTTGCTGTAGCTGCACCCAGACCCGACGCGCCACCGGTAACCACTATAACTTTTCCCTGAATTTTCATGTTTATGTCCTTTAGATATTTTTAAAATTACGACTTATGAAGAAGAGTAAACAGAGATTTTATTCTGTACAATTTCCAAATATTGCATCTTGATTGATGGATTTGGACAATAAAAAAAAGGATTTTTGACCGGCCATGCATTTACCTGTCTTGGAATATAGCAAGGGAACCATCTCGATTGATCTGGTTCATGAAGCATTATTGAATGCCAAAGCACAACATTACGATATTGCTATTATCTTAAATAAAGCCGGTATTCCGTTAGAGATTCTGCACTCAGCCAAGGCTCGGGTTTCAGTGGCGCAATATGCAGCGCTATGGACCGCGCTAGCAGACAGCATGAATGATGAATTTTTTGGTATGGATAGCCATCCCATGCGCCGTGGCAGTTTCAAGCTGTTATCCAAAATGCTGTTGCAGACAGAGACACTAGAAAAAGCCTTGCAACAAATCCTGCAGTTTTTTAACCTGATTCTGGATGATCTGCACAGTACACTCATGGTCGAGGAAAACTTTGCCTATATCGTAATTTATGACCAGAAACAGACCAAACGCATGTTCAGTTATGCCACCTATGTAATGCTGATCCATACCCTCTTATGCTGGTTAAGCGGCCAGCGAATTTTACTCAATCAGATTCAGCTGAAATGCACCGCGCCAATCAATGATTTTGACTATAAAGTCCGGTTTTGTGAACAGATTGAATATCAGGCCAGTGAAAACTATATCCAGTTTGATGCTGCCTATTTGCAACTCCCAGTAAAACAGGATCAGACTTCCTGGTATCAGTTTATTCAGCAGACGCCACACAACCTGCTGGTTCGTTTTAAAAATCCCTATGCCTTAAGCACCCAGATTCGCAAACAGCTATTAGATGTACCACCCGCAGACTGGCTGGAACTGAATGAACTTGCTTTGAAAATGAATATCTCTGAAGCCACCATACAACGCCGTCTGAAAAATGAAGGCCTGAGTTATCAGCAACTTAAAAATGAAATTCGTTGTGATACTGCGATTGAGCTCTTAACCCGTACAGAGCAAAGTCTGCAGGATATCAGTGATCAGTTAAATTTCCAGGAAGTCAGTGCCTTTCATCGTGCCTTTAAAAAATGGACTGGTGTCAGCCCAGGGGCTTACCGGCAAAATATTACAAAATAATCTATATATTAAGACTTGAAAACGATTAAACCCCAATCAATAAATTTAACCGTATGTTTATTCAATATTTATATATTTCAAGGATCACAGCCTTAAATTACAGAACTAAACAGTCATTCTAAAAGCTTTTATTTTCCTATTAATATGGGTTATTTTTCAATCACTTTAGAACATCCATTTTTGGCTGTTTTTATATTTTCCTTTATTTTTGAAGGTATCTCCATGTTAAAGATGACTGATGTACTTGAACAAAATCTTGTTCAGAACTTCTCTAAAGCTTTATTTTCTTCAACTGATCTCATCACAGAACAGTTGAATCAAGGGATTTTAAATGCATCGGATGCAGAACTTAAACATGCAATTCTGCACTTCTTTAATCAGGTAGACGCTGTAGAAGCGGCTCAAGCCCTTGAAATACCAGCAGAACGTATCAACGAGTTACAGCAAGGTATTGCCTTGAAAGATGAAGAATCTTTGGCAGACACTTTGAAGGTTGTGGCACTTTGTCTGGCAATGGAAACCGGCAGTCTGGATCAGGTCGAAGTATATGACTGTCTACAAGACTATCCGATGTAATTCTTTTTTTAAGAATTCCTCGAAAGCGGTGCTCTGGCATCGCTTTTTTTATTTTTAGTTATACTGCCTTGGCGTGATGCCATTAAGAATGTTTAAGGTTTCAGATGCAGCTGGGAATTGATAAAACTTGAATAAAAAAGCGACCATACCGGTCGCTTTTTAATAAAGAAAGATAGATTACAGATTAATGTGGCCACTGCGCCAAAGTCACACGATCATTACCGCCATAATCTTTAACCGTGCGGACTTGCTTATAGCCCGCCTGTTTAAATAGATGTTGTACGGCGTCTGCCTGATCATAACCATGCTCAAGCACCACCCAACCATTCACAGTCAAATGCTTCTTGGCTTGAATAATAATGTCCTCCAGATCAGCCAGACCTTTTTTGTCTGCCACTAGAGCACGTTCCGGCTCAGTCGCCAGATTTGGCATATGTGCATCATTGGCATCGATATACGGCGGGTTTGATACAATCGCATCAAAGAACTGACGGCCAAATGGCTTCAACCATGAACCGAGAACAAATTCCACATTCTCAATATCATACTGCTCTGCATTATACTTCGCTACCTCCAGCGTAGGCGCGTAAATATCCGAAGCCGTTATGGACCAGTTTGGACGTTCAGAAGCAAGTGATAACGCAATTGCGCCAGTACCTGTACCTAAATCTGCCACACGGGCATCTTCAGGCAGGTCCAATTTCAACACAGTCTCAACCAGTACTTCAGTATCCGGACGTGGTACCAAAGTATCTTTGGTCACTTTGAGGTCCAAAGTCCAGAATGGCTGTGAACCAGTGACATAAGCCAAAGGCTCACCGGCAGCTATACGCGCCAGACCGTCTTTATACGCCTGTTCCTGTTCCGGCGTTAGTTCCTGATCCTTTTTCATCAGCAGATCAAATGAATCAATCTTGGTGATGTGTTCCAGTAACCAGGCATTTTCCTGACGTTCGTAACTTTCAGCTTCGCCGCGCAAAGCCAGCGCTTGTAAAATATTCATTATCCACCATTCTGCTGTGCAAGCATGGCCAACTGATCGGCCTGATATTCACGATGCAGACTGTCCAGCAATTCAGTCAGATCACCTTCCATCACCGCATCCAGCTTGTATAAGGTCAAGTTAATACGATGATCGGTCATACGGCCTTGTGGATAGTTGTAGGTACGAATACGTTCGGACCGGTCACCTGAACCAACCAGGTCACGACGCATTTCAGAAGTAGCCGCATCCGCAGCAGCACGTTTGGCATTTTCCAGACGTGAAACCAGTAAAGCCATGGCTTTGGCTTTATTTTTATGCTGTGAGCGCTCATCCTGACACTCAACCACTGTACCGGTTGGAATGTGGGTAATACGCACAGCAGAGTCAGTTTTGTTAATATGCTGACCACCGGCACCTGAAGCACGGTAAGTATCAATACGCAAATCAGATGAATTGATTTCAACCGAAGTATCGACATCCACTTCCGGAAGAATCGCTACCGTACATGCAGAAGTATGGACGCGGCCCTGCGATTCGGTTGCAGGTACACGCTGCACACGGTGCGCGCCACTTTCGAATTTCAGGCGACCATAGACACCTTCACCATTAATCAGACAAATGACTTCTTTATAACCGCCATGCTCGCCTTCATTTTCGGACAGGATTTCAAGTTTCCAGCCTTGAGACTCAGCATATTTACTATACATACGGAACAGGTCACCCGAGAAAATTGCCGCTTCATCACCGCCTGTTCCAGCACGGATTTCTAAATAAGCCGAGTTGGCATCATTCGGATCTTTCGGAATCATCAGGATATTCAGATCAGCTTCAAGCGATTCAATTAAAGCTTTATTTTCTTTAATTTCTTCCTGTGCCATTTCCTTGAAATCCGGGTCTGACAGCATGGCCTGAGCCGTTTCGATGTCTTCTTCAGCCTGTCTGTACTTGGTCCAGACATTGGTGATTTCTGTTAAGTCATTATGCTCACGTGATAATTGACGGAAGCGCTTGTTATCAGAAATGACTTCTACATCAGCTAGCAATGCGGTCAGTTCTTCATGGCGGTCAGAGAGCTGGTCTAATCGTAAACGTAACGATTCTTTCATTTTCTAAAAAATCTCAAACATATGGCTGCAGCTAAATATTCATTTAGCACAGCGAAATCAAAAAATTGCGCCTAGTTTAACGACTCTGGCCTCTAATGAACATCATTATTGAGTAAGTCCAGCTTGCTATTGTTCTCGTTCTAATGTCTTTGTTAATAAATATGATTAAAAATAGTAAAACTGCCTTTTTAGTAATCGATCTTATGCTTATTTACTGCAGATTTTACAATTTGCCAAATAAATCCAGTAATTATGAAGAAAGATCTTCATATTGTTTGCAGCATGATTTGTTACATTTTCTGCATCGAAATAACTACAGTCCCATAAATGGACACGGAGTAATGACATGAAGCTTAATGCACTTTTAATGAGTACAGTTTTAGCTGCTGGTTCAATGATGACTGTAAACGCATATGCAGACAGTACAGCACGCGTTGCAGCAGCAAGTGCTTTGGGTAGTGTTGCGGGTACAGCTTTAGGTAAAAATATGGGTGGCAATACTGGTGCAACCTTGGGTGCTGCTTTAGGTGGTGCTGGTGGTGCAGCGGTTGCAAGCAGCAAGAAAAACCGGACTGAATCTGCAATTGGTGGCGCTCTAGGTGGCGGTGCAGGATATACAGTAGGTAAAAATATGGGCGGCTCTAACGGTGGCTATATTGGATCAGCATTGGGCGCTGCGGGTGGTGCTGCATTAGGTAACAAGATTTCCAAGGATAAAACTGCTGAAAAACGCTCTAAACACTGGAAAAAACGTTACCGTTAATTTGAATTCAGGCATTTTAGGCCAGCGGCTACATTTAACACAAGAGGCACCTTCGGGTGCTTTTTTATTGCTCTTTTATTCCCTCCAAATTCATGTAAAGCATCAACTTATCTTGCCAACATCATGAATAAATTAAGGAGATAAAAATCACAATTCGCCAACACTGCCTCCATGCTGTTTGGCGCTTGCTAGATTAAATTGATTTTATCAACAAAATACAGCTAGATATATAAAAGGTGTCCTCATGAACTATAAATCTCTAATGATCGCTGTCGTAGCAACCTCAGCCATGGGTATGACAGCTGCCAATGCAGGCAATACAACCAATACAGCTTTAGCTTCTGCTTTGGGGGGCGTTGTGGGTGCCGCAGTCGGTAATAAAATGGGCGGTACCACTGGCGCAACAATCGGTTCAGCGATTGGTGGTGGTGCAGGTGCCGCAGTGGCAGCAAATAAACGTGACCGTAATGGTGCAATTATCGGTGGTGCTTTAGGTGGCGGTGCAGGTTATGCAGTAGGTCGAAATATGGCTGGCAGCAATGGTGGTTATATCGGTGCAGCACTCGGTTCAGCAGGCGGTTCAGCTTTAGGTAAAAAAGTTAGCGAAGACCGTCGTTATGATGATCGTAGCGAACGTCGCTATAACTCTTCTCGCAATTACCGTTACAACGATTATCGCTACAATAACCGTCGTCGTTAAGACTTCATCTTTTATCCTTTCCTCCTTTATAAGCATCTTCGGATGCTTATTTTTTTTATCTTTATAATTTAGTTTACACTTATATCGATTTTCCTCGATATACAAATACAATCTAAAGTCGTATGCTTTTAAAGATGTCTATTTAAGAGTAATACTATGCGTACACTTAACGATACCCAGTTCTCTATCCTCGAACTGGTTCCTGTTCGTGACGACAAGAGCATTCAATTTGCGCTAAACCATGCGCTCGAACTTGCCCAAACAGCAGAAAAATTGGGTTATCGCCGGATGTGGCTGGCAGAACATCATAATATGGATGGCATCGCCAGCTCAGCAACCGCAGTTCTCTTAGGCTATTTACTGGCAAATACCAAAACCTTAACTTTAGGTTCTGGCGGAATTATGTTACCCAACCATGCCCCGTTGGTCGTGGCTGAACAGTTCGGCACATTGGCAACGCTCTATCCGGATCGTATTGAACTGGGTCTGGGCCGTGCTCCAGGCACCGATCAAATGACCATGCGTGCCCTACGTCGTGGCCGTCAGGAAACCGAAGACCAGTTTCCACAAGATGTACTGGAAATTCTGCAGTATTTTAAAGATCCAATTCCTGGACAACGTATCGTGGCAACACCGGGTCAAAGCACCCATGTTCCAGTGTGGTTATTAGGCTCCAGCCTGTTTAGTGCCCAGCTCGCAGCGAAACTTGGTCTGCCTTATTCATTTGCTTCGCATTTTGCTCCACGTATGCTGGGTCAGGCGATTCAGCTGTATCGTGACAATTTCCAACCCTCTGAATATCTGGATCGCCCCTATGTTTCCATGGGCGTACCGACCTGTGTCGCAGATACCGATGAAGAAGCAGAATATCTGGCAACAAGTGCTTACCAACGTGTGCTTTCCCTGATTCGCGGTCAGAGCCTGAAACTGAAAGCTCCGATTGAATCAATGGAAGGGCTTTGGTCACCACCAGAAAAAATGTCTGTCGATAATTTCTTTGCCATGGCACAAGTGGGTTCTAAAGAAACTGTTAAAGCGGGGCTGAAAACACTTTTGGCAAAATATAATGTGGATGAGTTTATTTTCACCTGCGATATTTATGATACAGAGAAACGTCTGCATAACTTTGAATTACTGATGCAAATCAAGAACAGACAATAGATCTCATCTCTAACTCCTCTAAGGAGGAGCATGCTCCGCAAGGGGGAGAGGAAATTTTTATACACAACCTCTTCCTAACCTTTCCTTATAGATAGGAAAGGAAATTTCTTTGATAATGCTTACTTTTTCTAGTTTGTGTGATTGTCATCTACAATACCCATTCTTCGGAATGGGTGTATGGTTTTTAATCTATACCTTGACCTGTATGGCCAGCCACACAAATTCACGTGTTATCTTTTTTAATCGATATGTTTCTCTGGACTTGCTCTTTTGCACTAAAAACAACTATAGAAAATAGAATGACTGTCTAAGTTAAATTTTGAACTTTACTGCTCTGGGGCTTTTGTTAATATCTATAGAAAAGCAAATAAAATCAATTATTAAAAAATTTCAAGGAAAAACAATGTCTACCAAGCAGGATGTACATATGGGCATATTCGAGAATCGTCCCGAAAATTTCCAGCATTTTACTGGCCTTAAAGTGCCCTCTTCCCAGCTTGCTGAATTAGACTGCGCTGGGAAAGATATTGCGATTATTGGCACGGACCAGTTTACCGTGAGTCATCTCAATCACATTAGCCAGCACGCCCGATCTGTGAAAGTTTTTCAGATTAATCCGCAATTCGTGCTTCCCGGTACAGAGCATGGTCTGCAACGACTGTTGAATCATCCTCTGATTATCAAAAATCGACGCTTATTTAATAGCCGGATCAAAAGTATTTTGTCCTTACGCTATCTGGAAAATCAGGTCCAGAATTTATGGTTAAGACGTCAACTTATGCCAAATCTCGCCGAAGTATCTAAAGTTTATTTAAAATCTGATCATTACTATACTGCCTTGCAACGTGAAAATTGCCAGCTGATTACCTGGCCCATTTCAAAAATTTCTAAAGATAGCATTTATTGTATTAATGGCGCTCAGCATCAGGTCGAACTGATTGTGTATACGTTTTCAGTATAAAACTGATCAATGGATAGGCCAGTAAACTGAAATTATAAGCTGTATCTAAAAAATGCAAGGTCTATAAAATTGAATTTTTTGGTGAGTATCTAAACAAGTTGATTATAAAATAGTGGAATGTATTTTTTAAAAAAATATTCAGTATTTTATTTGTTTATAATATTGATATTTTATTTCTATGAATCTGGCTCTTTTATTAATTTTTTATCTATAAATCAGAGCCAAGTTCTAGCTTGGCTCTGCACTTTTCTTAACCGATACGACGTTTAAGACCAGTCATTTGCAGGATCCGGGTAGAAATCTCCTCAATCGACATTTCAGAGACATTCAGGTATTTGATTCCTTCTGAAATATAGATGCCTTCGATCGCACGCAGTTCCATCTGACACTGGCTAAAGCTGGCATAACGACTGTTCGCCTTACGTTCAGTGCGGATGGCAACCAGACGTTCTGCATCAATCATCAGACCAAAAAGCTTGTTTTTATGGGGTCTTAGCACTGCTGGCAGACGGTTATCATCCAGATCTTCTTCTGTCAGCGGATAGTTTGCTACACGAATACCGAACTGCAAAGACAGATAAATAGAAGTTGGTGTTTTACCGGAACGTGACACACCAATTAGAATCAGGTCGGCTTTATCATAATGACGGGTACGTGCGCCATCATCATTATCCAAAGCAAAATGGACAGCATCAATACGGGCTTTATAGGATTCGGAGTCCGTCACTGCGTGGGTCTGTCCGACTAAAGTCGTAGGAATCGTGCCTAACTCATCAGCCAATTTACTAATAAGCCCTTCAAATACATCAAGATTTACCGCATTTGCTGTATTAATAATATCGCGAACATAAGGATCAACCAAAGTATCAAATACCAGAGGTTTTTCACCGTCTATTTGAGCTCTTGCATTGATCTCTGCCACCACACTTGTAGCGGCTTCTTCAGAGCTAATGTAAGGGATAATATGAATGTCAAATTTTACGTGTGGAAACTGCGCTAACAGCGAGTGGCCAAGCGTTTCAGCGGTGATGGCAGTACCATCTGAAATAAAGAAAACACTACGCTGAATTTGTTTACCTTCCGACATTAAAATTCTCCTCCAACATTTGTCTTAGTGCTATATAATCTTTATAGTAAACCGATCTTACATGACTGTCGCTTAGTAAAATCAAAAACCTAGATGATTTGCTATACTCTCATGCCAAGATAGTGATTAATACTGCAAAAGTGGAGTAACAACTTTGGAAGCGCGCGTAATTGGTCTGGAAAAATTAGGGAAGCACGACGTTGAGCTGGTTGGTGGGAAAAACTCATCACTAGGCGAAATGATCAGCCATTTATCAAATGCTGGTGTATCTGTGCCAGGTGGTTTCGCAACGACTGCCGATGCCTACCGTGAATTTCTCGAGCAAAGTGGCCTAAACGCTAAAATCAATGCAGAGCTTGCTGCACTCAATGTTGATGACGTGAATGCACTCGCTGAAACTGGCGCAAAAATTCGTCAATGGATTGTGGATACTCCACTTACACCTGCATTAGAACAAGAAGTTCGTACAGCATTTGCAGAACTTTCTAACGGCAACCCTGACATCGCGGTTGCCGTTCGTTCTTCTGCAACTGCAGAAGATTTGCCGGATGCTTCTTTTGCCGGCCAGCAAGAAACTTTCCTGAACATTCGTGGTATCGATAACGTTCTGATCGCAATCAAAGAAGTGTTTGCATCTTTATACAACGACCGCGCAATCTCTTACCGTGTACACCAAAACTTTGCCCATGATGTAGTGGCTTTGTCCGCTGGTGTACAACGCATGGTTCGTTCAGAAACTGGTGCTGCGGGTGTAATGTTCACACTAGATACTGAATCAGGCTTCCGTGATGCAGTATTCATTACCGCTTCTTATGGTTTGGGTGAAATGGTTGTTCAGGGTGCAGTTAACCCGGATGAATTCTATATTTCTAAACCACTTTTAAATGCAGGTCGACACGCGATCCTTCGTCGCAACCTGGGTTCTAAGCACCAGAAAATGATTTATGGTGAAGAAGCCTCTGCGGGTAAATCAGTAGTTGTAGTTGACGTAGAAAAAGCAGATCGTCAGCAATTTGCATTGAATGATCACGAGCTACAAGAACTGGCTAAACAAGCGTTGATCATTGAAAACCATTACGGTTCTCCAATGGACATCGAATGGGCAAAAGACGGTGATGACGGTAAAATTTATATCGTTCAGGCACGTCCTGAAACAGTAAAAAGCCGTGAAAATGTCGGCACCATGGAACGCTACCTGTTGAAACAACGCGGCACTGTAATCTGTGAAGGCCGTTCAATTGGTCAACGTATCGGTTCTGGTAAAGTCCGTATCGTGACGTCGATTAAAGAAATGGACAAAGTACAAGACGGTGATGTACTTGTATCTGACATGACTGACCCGGATTGGGAACCAGTGATGAAACGTGCTGCTGCGATTATCACCAACCGTGGTGGTCGTACTTGTCACGCTGCAATCATTGCACGTGAATTAGGTGTTCCTGCAATTGTAGGTTGTGGTAATGCCACTGAAGTACTGGTTGATGGTCAAGAAGTCACTGTATCTTGTGCTGAAGGCGATACCGGCTTCATCTACGAAGGTGCGCTTGATTTCGAAATTCAAACCAACTCGATCGAATCAATGCCAGCATTACCGTTCAAAGTCATGATGAACGTGGGTAACCCGGATCGTGCATTCGACTTTGCTCAAATTCCAAACGAAGGTATTGGTCTTGCACGTCTAGAGTTCATCATCAACCGTATGATCGGCGTACACCCTAAAGCATTACTGAACATCGACAGCCTGCCACGTGAAACACGTGCAGCAGTCATGGCACGTACTGCGGGTTATGCATCTCCAATCGAATTTTACGTAGAAAAACTGGTTGAAGGTATTTCTACTCTTGCTGCTGCATTCGCAGACAAGCCAGTGATCGTGCGTATGTCTGACTTCAAGTCAAACGAATATGCGAATTTGATCGGTGGTAAGTTATACGAACCAGAGGAAGAAAACCCGATGCTGGGCTTCCGTGGTGCAAGCCGTTATGTCTCTGACAACTTCCGTGACTGCTTCGAGCTGGAATGCCGTGCATTGAAGAAAGTTCGTGATGAAATGGGCTTAACCAACGTACAGATCATGATTCCGTTCGTTCGTACTGTAGCTGAAGCAAAACGCGTGATTGAACTTCTTGCTTTAAATGGCTTGAAACGTGGCGAGAATGGCCTGAAAGTGATCATGATGTGTGAACTTCCAACTAATGCCTTGTTAGCTGAACAGTTCCTTGAACACTTCGATGGTTTCTCTATCGGTTCAAACGACTTGACTCAGTTAACTCTTGGTCTGGACCGTGACTCTGGTATTGTATCTCACCTGTTTGATGAACGTGATCCTGCAGTTAAAGTACTTCTGTCTATGGCAATCCATGCATGTCGTAAAGCAGGCAAATATGTCGGTATCTGTGGTCAAGGCCCTTCTGACCATCCAGATCTTGCACAATGGCTGATGGAACAAGGAATTGAATCTGTGTCGCTTAACCCAGACTCAGTATTGGATACCTGGTTCTTCCTTGCTGAAGAAAAAGTAAAAAAAGCATAAATTCATTTTGAATATAAAAAAGACCCTTTAATAGGGTCTTTTTTATAAGCTCACCATTATTTACTAGTTCAAATCAATGGACTGAAAATATTCAAAAGTTAAACAATTGAATTAACTAAAATAATTAAATTAAATTTCTAAACACACCCCTACTGTAATGACAAACAAATACCAACAGTAAAGTCATACCAAACTAGCAATAATAAATGTCTACCTGAAGTCCAAACATGTATCTTTTTAGAACACAGAAGTTTTCAGTTTATGTGTAGGATGCATTTTAATGAGAAATATGATTGAAAATCCTCAATTAATCTATATCTTACGATGAGAGAGTGTTTGTTTTCAAAACAGAATTCACTACAATCTTGATTAAACCTATTTATCAGTTCACATTTAAATATTGAGATTCAGTTTATATGCAGATTTACTTGGCACGAAACAATCAACAAGCTGGTCCATATACGCTCGAGCAATTGAATCAGATGCTGGCGAATCAACAAGTCATGCTGACAGATTTAGCCTGGCATCAAGGCATGACAGAATGGAAAGCCTTAGGTGAACTTACCCAAGGAAAATCAGTATATCAACCTGAAGGCTATATCGCTCCAGCACCAACTCCTGAAACGCCTGTATTTCAGAAAAATCAAACCGAAAAAACCTCTTATGGCCAGCAGCCTCGAGTCTCTGCAAGAAAAAATGAACTGGCCAGTATTCCCAGTCGTATCTTGGCTAAAATTGTAGACCTGCTATTGTGGTTGCCGGCGACTTTTATCCTGACTGCATTTTTCACTCCTGAACAGGAAGCACGGTTCGCAGAATTGAACCAAGAATTCATGAACGTGGTGCTGAGCAGCGATGCAGATCCGGCAATGGCCCAGCAATTACAGACTCAAATGTTTGAGATGTTTTCTCAACAGGCCTGGCTTGCCACAGCAGTCTATTTACTGATTATGCTGGCTATTCAAGCGTTTCTGATTGCAAAATCAGGTCAAAGTATTGGTAAAAAACTCACGAAAATCAAAATTGTAGATGCTGATTCTGGCGAAAAAACCAGCTTGTTACGCGCTTTTACTATCCGCAGTGTGTTGTTCATTTTCTTCAATATCATGTTTATGCCTCTCAGCTTAATTATAGACTGGGCATTCGGACTGGGTAAAAAACGTCAGACCCTGCATGACAAACTGGCCAAAACTCAAGTAGTAAAACAATAATTTAGCAGCAAATAAAAACGGGATAATCTTCATCCCGTTTTTTCTTACATAACTTTGAAATTGAAATAAAATTCCTATAAATATTCCCCAAATCATCCTACCAAAATCGGTTTTTATTACAGGCATTTAAAGCACCTTTACATATAGCTTAGTTCGTTAATCTCAGGCATAATGCCCTACAACGTAGCGGTGTATTATGATTAAAAGGATGTTTTTTAAAAAATCAGCCTTTTTTAGTCATGTGCACTTTAATCGCTATCCCATATTAAATTAGGGAATGGGACTCTTCACCGAGGTTGTAAAATGAGACAAACGATTTTAGCTGTATTGTCTTTATCTGCGATGACTGCACTCTTGACCGGGTGTGGTGGTGATATGGTACTTCTGAACTCTAAAGGTCCAGTTGCAGCAGGTCAAAGTAACCTGATGATGACTGCGATTTACTTAATGCTATTGGTGGTTATTCCATCAATCATCATGGCATTATGGTTCGGTTGGAAATATCGTGCATCGAATAAAGACGCAGACTATAAACCTACATGGGCACACTCTACTGCGATTGAAATTGTAGTATGGGGTATCCCTGTCATTATTATTGGTATTTTAGCTTGGTTAACTTGGTGGGGTTCCCACAAGTATGACCCATACCGTCCAATTGAAGCAGATAAAGCACCTTTAACTGTTCAAGTTATTGCTGAACAATTTAAATGGATCTTCATCTACCCTGAGCAAGGTATTGCAACAATCAACGAAATGCGTTTCCCAGAGAAAACTCCGGTAAGCCTTCGTTTAACCTCTAACTTCACGATGAACTCATTCTTCATCCCGGCGTTAAGTGGTCAGATTTATGCAATGGCAGGTATGCAAACTCACCTCAACCTATTAGCTGATGAAACTAGCCCAGCTGAAGGCTACCGTGGTTTCTCTTCAAACTATTCAGGTTACGGCTTCTCACAAATGCGCTTCCGTGCACATTCTGTGACTGATGCCCAGTTTGCCGAATGGGTTTCTGCTATTCAGGCAGGAAACGGTACTTCAGTTAACCCTAATGCAGTACAAAAAACTGTTCTAGACCAAGCTGAATTTGCAAGCTTACGTGACGGTAACCGCGGTGTTCACCAGATCGAAGCGATTATTGCAAGAGCTAAGACTCCTGAAGAGAAGGCTGCTGCTGAAGCAATGAAGCCTTACCCTACTAAGCCACACCCTGTGACTTACTACTCTTCTGTAGAGCAAGGTTTGTTTGAATCTGTGATTCACAAGTATATGAGTAACTACCACGGTGCTGACCATTCAGCTCCTGTAGAAGCTGCAGCAACTGATGCTGTTGCTCATGAAGCGTCTGCTTCTGAAGCTCATGTAGCTGGTGAACATGCGACTGCTTCTCAAGGAGAATAAGACATGAGCTTCTTAGGTAAGTTAGGTCCGGATGCAATTCCTTACGATCCAATCGTACTGGCAACTGTTGCAATGATGATCTTGGGTGGTATCGTAGTTGTTGCCGGTATTACCTACTTCAAAAAATGGGGCTACTTGTGGAACGAATGGTTCACATCTGTAGACCATAAAAAAATTGGTATCATGTATATCTTCGTATCTGTGATCATGCTGGTGCGTGGTTTCGCCGATGCGATCATGATGCGTCTTCAGCAGTTCCTTGCAAAAGGTGGCGGCGAAGGTTATTTACACCCTGAGCATTACGACCAGATCTTTACCGCCCATGGCGTGATCATGATCTTCTTCGTGGCAATGGGTCTTGTAGTTGGTTTAATGAACATCTCTGTACCGCTTCAAATCGGTGCACGTGACGTTGCATTCCCATTATTAAACTCTCTGAGCTTCTGGTTATTCGCCGGTGCTGCGGGTCTGATGATGGTATCACTTGCGTTAGGTGAGTTCGCTGCAACAGGCTGGATGGCATACCCGCCACTGTCTGGTATCGAATATTCTCCAGGCGTGGGTATGGACTACTATATCTGGGCACTGCAAATTTCAGGTCTAGGTACGCTATTAACGGGTGTTAACTTCTTCGTTACCATCATCAAAATGCGTGCGCCTGGCATGAAACTTATGGAAATGCCAATCTTTACCTGGACATCTTTATGTACAGCAGTATTGATTATTGCGGCTTTCCCAGTGTTGACTGCAACAATCGCAATGTTAACGCTTGACCGTTACTTCGGTTTCCACTTCTTTACCAACGACATGGGTGGTAGCCCAATGTTGTATGTAAACCTGATTTGGACTTGGGGTCACCCGGAAGTGTATATCTTGGTATTACCAGCATTTGGTATTTACTCAGAAGTTGTTGCGACTTTCTCGCGCAAAGCATTGTTCGGTTACAAATCAATGGTGTATGCAACAGTAGCAATCACAGTATTGTCATTCGTTGTATGGGTTCACCACTTCTTTACCATGGGTGCAGGTGCCAACGTTAACGCGTTCTTCGGTATCATGACCATGATTATCGCGATTCCTACAGGTGTGAAGATCTTCTCTTGGCTGTTCACCATGTACAAGGGTCGTATTGTTTACACTACCCCAATGCTATGGACACTTGGCTTCCTTGTGACTTTCGGTATCGGTGGTTTAACAGGTGTATTGATGGCGGTTCCACCAGCGGACTTCCTGGTACACAACTCTTTATTCCTGATTGCCCACTTCCATAACGTAATTATTGGTGGTGTAGTATTCGCGATGTTCGCAGGTATCATCTTCTACTGGCCGAAAATGTTCGGTTGGAGACTGAATGAAACTTGGGGTAAAGCAGCGTTCTGGTTCTGGTTCTTCGGTTTCTACTTTGCATTCATGCCGCTTTATATCCTTGGTTTCATGGGTATGACTCGTCGTTTGAATACATTTGACAACCCGGACTGGGATCCGTATGTAAACATTGCCATGTTTGGTGCGATTCTGATTGCGCTGGGTATTGTATGTTTCATCATGCAAATCGT
Source organism: Acinetobacter sp. SFA (assembly GCF_001647535.1). Lineage (NCBI taxonomy): Bacteria > Pseudomonadati > Pseudomonadota > Gammaproteobacteria > Moraxellales > Moraxellaceae > Acinetobacter > Acinetobacter sp. SFA. The sequence continues at coordinate 96,729 of NZ_LSZI01000020.1, forward strand.
GGTTGGTTTCCTACAACGTGAGCAACGTCTAGATTTGACTGGCGATCCATGGGATGGTCGTACCCTTGAATGGTCGACATCATCTCCTGCTCCATTCTATAACTTCGCTCATCTTCCAAAGATCCATGGTATTGATACTTTCTGGATCGAGAAAGAAAATGGTGTTGCATACGCAAAACCGACGAAGTATGAAGACGTGCATATGCCGACTAACCGTGCTGCTGGTTTCGTTATCGCGATGTTCATCACTATTATGGGCTTCGGTTTAATCTGGCACATCTGGTGGTTAGTAGTTGTTACGTTCCTTGCTTCTATCATTAGCTTCATCGTGTCTTCTTTCACCAAGAAAGTGGATTACTATGTTCCAGCTGCTGAAGTTGAGCGTATTGAAAACGAACGCTATGCGATTCTTGAAAAACACTTGAAGAAGGACTAAGACAATGGCTGAAGTACTTCATCACGATAACCACGGACATGATGAGCATCATCATCACGATGATACTGACATCACTGTCTTTGGTTTCTGGACTTACTTGATGAGTGACCTTGTCCTGTTCGGTACACTCTTCATTGCGTTCGCTGTTTTGAGTAGCCACATCCCTGTGGGTACTCCAAGTGCGAGAGACCTGTTTGGCGACTCTTTAGGTTTCGTTCTTACTGAAACCTTCGCCCTCTTGATCTCTTCTGTAACCTTTGGTTTTGCAGTTCTTGCTGCATACAAAAAAGACGTTGCAAAAGTACTGACTTGGTTAGCGATTACTTGGGTATTCGGTGCTATCTTCATCGGCATGGAACTATATGAATTCAATCACCTAGTTCATGCGGGTCACGGTCCAAGCACAAGTGCGTTCTTATCTGCGTTCTTTACTTTGGTAGGTACGCACGGTATTCACGTAACTTCTGGTCTGGTCTGGATGATCGTGCTTATGGTTCAAATCAAGAAATATGGTTTGACTCTTGCAAACACGCGTCGTCTAGCTTGCCTAAGCTTGTTCTGGCACTTCCTTGACATCGTTTGGATCTGTGTATTCAGCGTAGTTTATTTGATGGGAGTTCTGTAATGAGTCACGATCATAACGCTGCTGGCGAATCACACGGTAACGTTAAGCAATATACTGTTGGCTTCATCCTTTCTATCATCCTTACCGTAATTCCATTCGGTATGGTGATGGCAGGCGGTTTTGGCCGTGGTACTTTGATTACCGTCATTGCGATTACTGCGGTTGCTCAGATTCTTGTGCAGTTAATTTATTTCCTGCATATGAACTCTTCTTCAGAGCAACGCTGGAACGTAATTGCGTTTGTGTATACCATCTTAACCATTGCTATTCTTCTAGTAGGTTCTGTATGGATCATGAACTACCTACACTACAACATGATGATCTAAACTGGTCGTCATGCTGAAAAAGTATTTATTCCTGACTAAGCCAGGAATTCTCTTCGGTAACTTTGTTACCACTTTGGGTGGCTACTTTGTAGCCACTCAAGGTTCTGTAGATTTCCTTCTCCTGCTTATTACCTTGCTCGGTACTACGCTTGTCGTAGCATCAGGATGTGTGGTCAACAACGTGATTGACCAGGACATCGACCAAAAAATGCAGCGCACAAAAAATCGTGCTCTCGTCACTAAAGCCATCTCTGTACCTGTTGCCCTGGCCTTTGCCCTGGTATTAGGCATTATTGGTTTTAGTCTTTTATGGTTCTGGGTAAATGCGTACGCTTTCTTATTCGCGGTGATTGGTTTTGTCGTATATGTCGGTTTTTACAGCCTATGGACAAAACGAACCACAATTCATCAAACTGTTGTAGGTAGTATTTCTGGTGCAGCTCCGCCTGTCATTGGTTATACCGCAGTAGCCAATCAATTTGATTTAGGTGCATTGCTGATCTTTTTAGGTTATGCATTATGGCAAATGCCTCACTCATGGGCGATTGCGATTTACCGCTTTGATGATTACAAAAATGCAGGTATTCCGATTTTGCCTGTAGCGCGTTCGATTCATCGTACCAAGGTTGAATCACTGGTTTATGTGATGTTATTCACACTAACCATGAATGCGTTATTTGTCTTTGGTTATGCCAACTGGCTCTATGCAGTGGTTTTAAATTTACTGTGTATATACTGGCTGTATCTGGGTGTGATTGGATTTAAAGCTGAAAATGATCAACTTTGGGCAAAGAAATATTTCTTGTTCTCTGTGATCCTGATTACTGTCATCAGTATTATCTTTAGTTTTACCTCCACTGCGCCATCTACACAGATTGTGTTTTTTTAAAAAGGATAGAGTTAGTCTCTATCTTTTTTATTTTGATTTCTCTTAATCCCCTGCTTCTAATAGTTGTAGAGCAGCATCAAAAATTCGGCTTTATAAAGCTAAACCTCGATCTTCCTGATCGCTTGTAAAACTCAATCTTTCTGGCTCCAGACTCCGATTATTCAGTTTTTCTAGATTTTTAACCTGATAAGTCCAGCTTGATCTTCGCAACAATACATGTGCTGAATTTAACCAGTCCAAATTTGGTTAAAGCCAAAATAAGGTTCTGATAATCGGTCTGGTTATAGAGATAATTTCGCAAAAATCTCTTATTTGGTTGAAATTATCCTTAAAGATCACTACAATTCCCCCTTCGCAAACACTGCGACACAACTTTGGTTGTGACTCCTTGCTTCAATTTACTTAAATTGGGGCTGTCCAAACCGTAAGGAGCTGACAATGCGTCATTACGAAATCGTACTTTTAGTACACCCTGATCAAAGCGATCAAGTAGTTGGTATGGTAGAACGCTACCTAACTCACATCAAAGAAGCTGAAGGTCAAATCCACCGTCTTGAAGACTGGGGCCGTCGTCAATTGGCTTACCCAATCAACAAGATCCACAAAGCTCACTACATTCTTATGAATGTTGAGTGTGGTCAAACTACTCTTGATGAGCTTGAAGAATTATTCCGTTATAACGACGCAATCATTCGTAGCCTTATCATCCGTCGTGAAAACGCTATCACTGAAGAGTCACTATTGGCTAAAAGTGCTGAAGAAAAACGTGCGCGTAAAGCTCAACGTGAAGAAGCACAACACGCTCAAGACTCTGCTGAAGCTTAAGGAGAACATAACATGGCACGTTTTTACCGTCGTCGCAAGTTCTGCCGCTTTACAGCTGAGAACGTTACGTACATCGACTACAAAGATATCGACACTTTAAAACAGTACATCACTGAAAACGGCAAGATTGTTCCTAGCCGTATTACAGGTACTAAAGCTCGTTACCAACGTCAATTAGCGCTAGCTATCAAACAAGCTCGCTACTTGTCTTTGATCCCTTACACTGACAATCATAAGTGAGGTTGAGCTGTGGATATTATCTTATTACAACGCATTAAAAACCTAGGTAAACTAGGCGATAAAGTTTCAGTTAAAGCTGGTTACGGCCGTAACTTCCTTATCCCACAAGGTATGGCAGTTGCTGCAACAGAATCAAATACTGCTGCTTTTGAAGCTCGTCGTGCTGAACTTGAGAAAGCTGAAGCTGATGTTTTAGCTGCTGCTCAAGCACGTGCTGACCAATTGAACGAAGTGAACATCGTTATTACTGCGAAAGCAGGCGACGAAGGTAAACTATTTGGTTCTATCGGTACTCGTGACATCGCTGACGCGTTGACAAATGCTGGTCTAGAAGTAGACCGTGCTGAAGTACGTCTTCCAAATGGCGCACTTCGTCACACTGGCGAATTTAACATCGCAATCCAATTGCACCATGATGTTATTGCAGAAGTTCTGGTTACTATCGTAGCTGAGTAATTTCTCGCCTCAAAAAGAGCATGCTTTCGCATGCTCTTTTTTATTTCTAAAAAATATAATCTAGTCAATATTACCCAATTCATTTTATCATGCGTGTTTCTAAAAAATTGCACTTCGCATTTTTGATCAGAGCGCGTATCATTTCATCTCGTAGTGAATAAACGCTATTCATCTCCGACGATATTTTACCATTGTATTTAAAATCAGGGATTTATATGTCACAGGCGAATGCCAGCAAAAAGGTACCTATTACTAAACCGGAAATTGTTACTGAAAATAGCAATCTCAAGGAGTTCCGTACCCCGCCCCACAATTTAGCAATTGAACAGGCTGTACTTGCTGCCCTTATGACTGTGGCTGAATCTTTTGAACAGGTCGGTGATGTACTGACCGAAAATGATTTTTATGCTACCCGACATAAATATATTTTCCGCGCCATTGAACAGCTCTCTAAAGAAAACTCACCTTATGATGCGGTTCTGGTACATGACTGGCTAATCAAACAGAACTTGCTCGATGCCATTGGTGGCGAAGAGTATTTGATGCAACTGATGGCAGATTCACCCTCGAGTTTCTATAACCTGGAAACTTATGCTGGGAAAATTAAAGAGTTTGCTACCCTGCGCAGCATGATTAAAGTCAGCTCTGAAATTTTACAAAATGCCTATGACACCAAAGGCCGCACAGTAAGTGAAATTCTGGATCTGGCTGAGACGAATATTTTCTCGATTGCCGAACAGCATAATAACAATGCCAAAGCGCAAGGCCCTAAGCCGATCAACTCGGTGGTTGCGGACGTATTTGATAAATTAAATGAACTGTCACAAATGGAAGGCAGCATTACCGGTTTAACTACTGGTTTTGTGGAACTGGATAACAAAACTTCCGGCATGCAATCTGGTGATTTAATTATTGTCGCGGCGCGTCCTTCCATGGGTAAAACCACCTTTGCCATGAATCTGGTCGAAAGTGTTTTATTCAATAACAACCTGCCTGCTCTGGTCTATTCAATGGAGATGCCAGCCGACTCGATCGCCATGCGTTTGATTTCTTCATTTGGTCGCGTGCATCAGGGACATTTACGTTCTGGTAAAATGGACAGTGATGAATGGTCAAAAGTCACCAGTACCATTGTGCATTTACAAGAAAAAAATCTGTATATCGATGATTCTTCTGCGCTTCCACCGACAGAATTACGTGCCCGTGCGCGTCGTATTGCCAAAATGCATGGCGGAAAACTAGGCTGTATCATGGTCGATTACCTGCAGCTGATGAAAGTCCCTGGCATGGGTGATAACCGTGTTGGCGAAATCTCGGAAATTTCCCGAAGCTTAAAAGCCTTGGCAAAGGAAATGCAGTGTCCCGTAATTGCCTTGTCGCAGCTCAACCGATCGCTGGAGAACCGTCCAAACAAACGCCCGGTGATGTCCGACTTGCGTGAATCCGGTGCGATCGAGCAGGATGCCGACTTGATCATGTTTATTTACCGTGATGAGGTTTATAACAAAGAATCAAAGGAAGCTGGCACCGCTGAAATCATTATCGGCAAACAGCGTAACGGCCCGATTGGTACCGTGCGTCTGGCATTCGAAGGTCAATATACCCGCTTTAGTAATCTCTCGCCTGAATTCTATGCTCAGTATGATGATGAAGAGTAATCAGGCTCTCGTCATCACATTTCCATCGTCCCTCTAGGAGTAATTTAGGGTGCGTCAAGCTACAGTTTATATTGACAGCGCTGCGCTGCAATATAATTTAAACCGTGTCAAACAACTTGCCCCAACCGCGAAAATCGTCAGCATGGTGAAAGCCAATGCTTATGGACACGGAGTTAAAGACTGCTTAGCAGCCTTAAGCGAAACCGATGCCTTTGGTGTCGCCTGCCTGCAAGAAGCCTTGGAAATTCGTGAATTGGGCTATTTACAGCCGATCACGCTCATCGAAGGTATTTTTTCAGCCGATGAAATGCAGCTTGTAATCGATCAGAATATTGAAGTTGTGGTACATCATCAGGCCCAACTCGACTGGTTACTGGCTCATAAAGAGACCTATATCGCCAAAGGCCTAAAAGTCTGGGTCAAACTGAACAGCGGCATGAACCGTCTAGGCTTTAAAATTGATGTGATTAAAACCGTGATCAATCAGTTGAAAGCTGAAGGCTTTACTTGTGTACTTGCCATGCACTTTGCCAATGCAGATGCCGATCATCCATTGAATGAACAGCAAATCCAGCAGTTCCTTGAAGTGAAAAATGACTGTGCACCACTCATGGGTTCATGCTGTAACTCGGCTGCAATCTATAAATATCCAGAATTGCATTTTGACTATGTCCGTCCCGGGATTATGCTCTATGGTGCGACGCCCTTTGCAGACCGTGATGTACATGACCTGGATTTAAAACCGGTTATGACCTTTACAGCTGAAATTATTGCCTTGAATGATATTCAAGCGGGTGAGCATGTCGGTTATGGTTCGACGTTCACCGCAGATCAGGACATGACTTTGGCCATTGTTTCAATTGGCTATGGTGATGGCTATCCTCGTGCTTTCCCCAAACAGAACTATGTCGCAATCAATCGTCAGCAAACTCGCGTGATTGGCCGCGTAGCGATGGATATGATCGCTATTGATGTCACAGGATTAGAAGTGCAATTAGGTACAGAAGTCGAACTTTGGGGGGAAACCCGTCTGGTGGATGATGTAGCGACAGCCAATGGTACGATTGGTTATGAACTATTATGTCGATTAAGCAATCGGGCACGACGTAAAGTAATCTGATTTAATCTAAAGATCCAAAAAAGCCCAACCAGTGTTGGGCTTTATTTAGGCTGACTTTTGTTCTTCACCTTGCTCTACACATAATTGCAGCAATAGAGCATCAACATGACTTTGCTGAAATGCAAAAGGGTTAAAGTCATTAAATCCCATGTCCTGACAGAATTGCTGGATTTGACTGCGTTTAGAAATATATTTCATCGACCAGTCCGGGAAACTCGGATATTCAATTTCCTTGGTTTCAAATAGTTTAATGTCCTGATGGCGCGGATCTTTATTCAGCCTCTCGACCAGCAGACTTTTTAAAGTAAGACACTCACCTTCCAGACATTGAAAAAAACAACCATCAGCAAAATACAGTACACCTGTAACTTGATGCTGGTAATTAAAATCACGAGCCTCTTTCAAAATATTCGCTAAATCTTCAAGCAAATCAGTTTTGGGAGAAGTACTTTTACTGGCGTAACAAAATTGGTACATGTACTAACTTCTCTTTTTTATTATGCCTGATGCATAGAAGTTAACACTGTACGTGAAAAACCGGACCTAGGATAGATTTTTACAAGAAATACTCATTAGATGGAACCGGAAGTTCTGCCAGTCCTTTTTTCAAGGTTTCCGACCATTGCCGGCTGATTGCCGTGAAATACTCATCATCTTCAGCAATACGCTTACCTCTCGGCATCATCAGACTGTCTTTTTTATAGACCAGTACATCGAGCGGCATACCAACTGAAACATTAGAGCGCAAGGTAGATGCAAATGAAATCAGGGAACAGCGCAAGGCTTCATCCAGCGGCATATCATAAGTCAGCGCGCGATCCAGGATGGGCTTGCCATATTTGCTTTCGCCAATCTGGAAATATGGTGTATCGCGTGTCGCACAGATAAAATTTCCCTGCGGATAAACATGATAAAGCTGCATATCTTGGTCTTTGAGTTGTCCACCCACCAGCAGATTACAATAATAATTACTCTGTTCCGAAATATCGCTCGTGACGTTGGCAATTACTTTTTTCAGCATGCTTCCCACCAGTTCCGCGACATCAAACATGGTATGCAGGCTCAATATATTAGGTTCCTGCTTCAGTTCAAGCTGATTTTTGATATGTCCGATCACGGCTTGGGTGGTTGCCAGATTGCCGGATGCCTGTATCACGATCATACGTTCCCCAGGAACTCCGAAGGTGTATAGCTTTCGAAATATAGAGATGTGATCTACTCCGGCATTGGTCCGGGTATCACTGATAAATAGCATACCTTGCTCTAAACGCAATGCACAACAATACGTCATTAGTTCGTCCTTATTAACATCCTAGCACCTGAACGCTGGAAAGCATGGATTCCACACCGCCCATCTCTCTTACACCGCGTACCGGTGCCACATCCCAATAATCTCGTCCAATCGCCACATAAACATGCGAACTCGGAGTGAACAGCAGATTACTGACATCAAAACAATACCATGTCTGGTCTACAAACACCTCTGCCCAAGCGTGACTGGCCAGATGCGAGGCATTTTGTGCATATAAATAACCAGACACATACCGGGCAGGTAAACCCAGATATTTACACATGGCAATAAAAATATGGCTATGATCCTGACAAACCCCCTGTCTGGACTCAAAAGCATTTATTGCTGTGCCTTGTACAGAAGTGCTGTTGGAAATATAAGGTACATGCTCCAGCAATGCCTGTGCCAGTCCAATCAGATGCTGACGGCTTAATACAGGGACATGACGTTGTGCAAAATCCTTCATTGCTGCATTACACTGGGTCGATTCGGTCGGCTGTAAAAAAAGATTGGGATTAATTGAATCATTCAGCCCACTCTGATGTGCAGGATTCAGCTCGACAATCCCCTGTGCCATAATGGTTAAGGAATAGTACGGCTCGCGCTGGTTACAGGTCATCCACAAATTTTGGAATGCATCTTTTCGTATCTGTTTATAACCCGGCACGCTGATATCCCACGAATGTACCCGCTGATGCGCATTATTCGAAGGCATCATTTTGATGTACTGAATACTGTTCCTCACCTCGGCCGTATACATATAATGGGTTTGGTGATTCACCATCAATTTCATACATCTGCCTCAAACAGTTGATGAATATGGTCGCTAAACTGATAGAATTCAATCCGGTTTGGCTCTGCACGCAACTGTTCCCAGTACTGTTCCAGATCGCCCCAGCCCATTTCCACCAAAATTTTGACGATATAATCAATTTTACCCAGTGTAGTACCAGTTTCCTCACCCAGACGCAAATGATGATCAAGCTGTTCTAGACATTGGCCTAAACTAAAAAACAGAAAGATATCGGAAGACTCCGCTTCCAGAATATCTTCACATTCATTCACTACTTCACAAATATAACCGGCATTTTTGTCTGCAGTTTTGATCAGTTTCATCATTTCCGCATAGCCTGATGCCGACAATACTCCGCGCAACTCCTGAATATTATCTTTAGCAATTCCCAACTGCTGGCTAAAAGATGCCAGTTGAGTAGGATCAAGTAGCAGCTCATTTAAGGAGCTGGCATCGAAGGCAGGTAAACAAAAAGCGTGTGCATAAGTTAAAGCCGCCTCATCTTCTAAAAATGGAAAGCGGGCACATAAAAAATGTGTGCGGGCTAAATAGCGCCCTAACCAAAAAATATGTTTTGCATTGCTATTTAGCAAAACCATGACATTTTTCCTTCTTTGGAATCTTATGAATGTAAATTGTCGACTACCCAGGTATCTTTAATACCGCCGCCCTGTGATGAATTTACTACCAGTGAGCCAGGCTGCATCGCTACACGTGTCAAGCCACCCTGTACGATTTCAGTACGATAAGGTGAACTCAGTACAAATGGGCGTAAGTCGATATGACGTTCAGCAATACCAAAATTGGTTAAAGTAGGACTAACCGATAAGTCCAAAGTTGGCTGCGCAATATATAAATGTGGCGCAGCTAAAATTTTCTCCCTAAAATCTTCAATTTGCTGTTTAGATGCCTGTGGGCCAATGAGCATGCCATAGCCACCAGAACCTTGTGCTTCTTTCACCACCAGCTGATCCATATGAGCCATGACATAGTCCAGTTCTTGTGAATTACGACATTGATAAGTCGGAACATTCTTCAGAATTGGCTGTTCGCCCAAATAAAAATGAATCATTTTGTCGACATATGGATAAACTGATTTGTCATCTGCCACACCAGTTCCTGGAGCATTTGCAATCACGACATTATTTTGCAAATAAGCTGACATCAAGCCAGCTACACCCAAGGTGCTATCCGGTTTAAAGCATAATGGATCGAGAAAAGCGTCATCGACACGTCTATAAATAACATCGACTCGTTGGCGACCACGTATAGTTTTTACATAAACCTTCGAGTCATCAACAAAAAGATCACGTGATGTTACCAATGGTACATCCATCTCTATTGCAAGAACTGCATGCTCGTAGTATGCACTATTGAAACGTCCTGGCGTCAGTACCACAACAAATGGCTTATCGACATAGGCATTTTCTATCAAAATTTCTTTTAATAATTGTGGATATTGCTCAATTGCAGCAATCTTGGACTGTTCGAATACTTTCGGCATCAGCTTTTCACTGATCTTGCGGCATTCCAGCATATAAGCTACACCCGATGGCGTTCTGAGATTATCTTCCAGAACATAAAACTCGCCTTTGGAATCACGGATCAGATCTATACCGCTGATCTGGCTATAAATCCCGCCTTTCAAGCTATGTTGATACATGTGTGGCTGATAGGCCTCATGGGTCAAAATCTGCAGTTCAGGAATAATATTGGCTCTTAAAATATCTTGTTGATGATAAATATCATGCAGGAATAGATTTAGTGCCCGTACACGTTGGGCCGAACCTAAAGCCACCATATTCCACTGTTTCCGGTCAATGACTCTCGGAATGATATCAAAGGGAATCGTTCGCTCTACGCCTTCTTCCTCCCCATAAACCGTAAAAGTAATACCGTGATGTAAAAAATGTTCTTTTGCAACCTGATTAAGTGTATTAAGTTCATCAAGAGTATGTTGAGATAACCATTCTTCCAGTCTTTGGCCGGCCTGACTGGACAGCACATGCTCATCCTGCATTTCATTAAAAAACTTTGAAGACAGTTGCTGCAATAAAAGTTGTGGATTGGTTGTTGTAGATACCGTTGGGGTTTTAGTGTCTATAAAATTCTTCCCAAGATTCGGAGAAGTAAATTTATCAATCGTTTCAATCACATTTGTATCCTGATTTCCTTTAAGCATACAAACCCTCGTATTATCATCTATTCTAATTTAATCAAAGCAATATCTATGCCAGCGCATCTATATTCCGCCTATCATTAATCTAGGAAATACCATTTAAACTCAATGCTATTTCTTGCCAAGTTGTTTTTAGTTTGTAGGACAATTGTTGCGTTTAAGGACTTGCGAAAAAATGTGAGTTTTCTTATTGTGTTAATCTAAGTTTAAATCCCGTCTTTTATTGCCAGTAAAATACACTATGTCAGCACAAGAAAAAGAAACCTCGAACAGCCTGTATCGCCAATGGCAAATCTTGTCGCGTCTTTCTACCGGCAAATGGATGGGAACACGTGAATTACAGGAAATCCTGAATCGCGAAGGTATCGATATCAGTCTGCGTACCATTCAGCGTGACCTGAACCAGATTGCGCAACGCTTTCCAATTGAAAGTAGTAAGACCACACCACAAGGCTGGCGTTGGCGCTCAGATGCGCCACTGCAAAGTTTGCCGCATATGACCAGCTCGCAAGCCGTCACCTTTATGATGGTCGAAGAACATTTAAAACACCTGCTGCCACCGAGCCTGATCGAAGAAATGAATCCCTGGTTTGATCTGGCGCGACGCAGTCTTTCCTCCCAGAACAATGTCCGGCAATGGATTAATCGCGTGCGTATTGTTCCAGCTACCCAGCCGCTGATTCCACCTGTCGTCGATAAAGCGGCTCAACAAGCCGTGTATGAAGGTCTGTTACAGGACAAACAACTGGAATGTGTGTATCAGGGACGTGTTCATAACAGCGAAGAAAAAACCTATATTCTCAATCCTCTGGCTTTGGTGCAAAAAGGTTCCATTATCTATTTAATATGTACCCGTCATGACAAGTCCGATATCCAGACTTTTGCCCTGCATCGCTTTAAATCTGCCGTAGTACTGAATTCACGTGCCTTGCATCCGGTGAATTTTGACATTGATGAATATATTGATTCTGGTGCACTGGGTTTCCGGGTGGATTTCAATCAGCCTACAGAGAACGTCACGCTTAAATTAACCATGTCGGAAGCAGATGCACATTATCTGGAAGAAAGCCAGCTTAGCAAAGACCAGAAAATTGAAAAAATAGATAAGGGTATGGCATTAATCACAGCCACCGTGCCATTCACCTCACAACTGGTCTGGTGGCTGCGTAGCTTTGGTAAAAAGATTAAACATATTGAACCGAGTATTGTGGCGGATGCAGTCAATCAACGGGATGAGGGGAATCCTTAGCTAGGGTTTCATCGAGATTTTATAAGAATTAAAAATAAAAAAGCCCCCAAATTGGGGACTGGAGAATTATGCTTATATTTTTGTAATTATTGTGGTGATCTGTCGCTGTGCCCACCTGCCTCTCTTTGGTACCCCGGAATTCAGGTTGGATAAAAGTTCGATATTTAAAAATAACTGAGACATGAGCAAGCCAGTTCAGCAGTATTAAAGCGAATGGACTTTTTGGTCATGGGATCAAGCTCCTATATAATAGTGGATAAACCAACTATAAAATTATCTCTCCATCTTGTGAAATAAAGAGAATATCTATCTTATGCAGATTTTTTCTATAGGAATTTTTCAGTAATGTTTATCAGCAATCGCTGTGGAATCATTGCATCGCTTGGTAGGGTTTTCGGCAAGTTTATAAAATTGAATAACAATTCTCTGCTTGTATAAGATAACGGGCTCTGCACATCATAAAGCCCTGTAGAAGTCGAAATAGGGACTTAATTTTACAATGGCTAACCCTGCGCAATTAGTACGTCATAAACTGCTTAATACGTTTTTTTCCCGCCATTCGGTCTGGTTTGCCTGCATTCTGATAGCAGTGATTTTTACCACATTCCATATCGGTTATTCGCCGCGTTATATCTATTATTTCATGCCGCAAACTTTGGTGAATACCCTGTGGATTCTGAGTATTCTCCTCAGCCTATTGGGTTTGTATGATGTACTGCAAAATAAGCATTCTATTCTGAAAAATTACCCAATTATGGGACATTTCCGCTTTATCTTTGAAGAATTCCGGCCAGAGATTCGTCAGTATTTTATTGAAGCCGACCGGGATGCACTGCCTTTTTCCCGCATGCAACGCAGTCTGGTGTACCAGCGGGCGAAAAACGAAAACTCAGATAAACCTTTCGGCTCGATATTGAATGTTTATGAAGATAATTACCGCTTTGTCAGTCACTCTATCACCCCCTGTAAAGTTGCCGATCCGCAGACTTTTCGTATCCTGATTGGGAATGAGCAATGTACACAGCCATTTTCAGCGTCTATTTTAAATATTTCAGCCATGAGCTTTGGCAGCATGAGTGCCAATGCGATACGTGCACTTAATCTCGGCGCTCAAAAAGGTGATTTTTTTCATGATACAGGCGAAGGCAGTATCAGTCCCTATCACCTGGAATATGGCGGTGATCTGGTCTGGGAAATTGGCAGTGGATATTTTGGCTGCCGTACTTTAGACGGACAGTTCGACCCGGAACGTTTTGCTGCTCAGGCCAAATTACCCCAAGTCAAGATGATTGAAATCAAACTTTCGCAAGGCGCAAAGCCTGGACATGGTGGCATTTTACCTAAAAGTAAAATATCGGAAGAAATCGCACAAATCCGGGGTATCAGCCGTGATCATGACTGCGTTTCACCTTCTAGCCATCCGGCATTTAGCACCCCAATTGAAATGATGAATTTCATTCAACAATTACGTGAACTTTCCAACGGAAAACCAGTCGGTTTTAAGCTGTGTCTGGGTCAGCCTTGGCAATTTATGAGTATTGTAAAAGCCATGTTACATACCCAGATTTACCCGGATTTTATCGTGGTCGATGGATCTGAAGGTGGAACCGGTGCTGCACCAATTGAGCTAATTGACTATGTCGGCGCACCATTACGAGAAGGTTTACTGTTTATACATAATACCCTTGTTGGTGCAGGATTGAGAGATAAGATCAAAATTGGTGCAAGTGGTAAAATTATTAGTGCATTCGATATTGCAAGCACGCTTGCCATTGGGGCGGATTGGGTGAATTCCGCCCGTGGTTTTATGTTTGCAGTGGGCTGTATTCAGGCACAAAGCTGTCACACCAATCAATGTCCGGTTGGAGTCACCACCCAGGACAAAGATCGCCAAAAAGCACTACATGTACCAACCAAGGCAGAACGTGTCTTTCATTTTCATAAAAACACCTTGCATGCCCTGTCTGAACTGATCGCTTCCGCAGGTTTAAAACACCCTTCAGCCATTAAGGCGCATCATCTGGCGCAACGTGTGAATAGTCACGAAATAAAAAACTTTGCACAGATTCATTTTTGGTTGAAAGAGGGAGAATTATTGTCTTGTGAAAATAAAGATGATGAGAATTTTTACTTCCGAATGTGGAATTTGGCCAAATTAGAACATTTTTAAATCAACAAAGTTAGACATAAAAAGGCATTCTAAAAAAACGCCTTTTTTTACTTGAATGTTCAACCTTCACTCTATTAACAATAAATTAATAATAAGTTTTACTGCCATGGGCATGTAGAAAGGCCGGAATCAAGCCTGTCAATGCAGCACGAATGTCTGCACGCTCGTTGATTAACTGATGTGAACCTTCTTCCAGCATCAATAAGGTCTGAAGCCGGAATTTACGCCGGATAAATTCAATATTGTAGCGCCAGTCCACAGTCTGATCCTGTGCACCCTGCGCCAGCCAGACCGGAATACGGCAAGCAGGTCGCGCTTCCATTTCCAGCATCCAGCGCGACATCGCCAGAATCCAGTCCATGCCCATCATCCGCGGTTGTAATGGATCTTTAAGCCGGATAAAACGCAGAAACTCCGGATTATGATTATTGCGTCTGAAATGTCGGGGAACTTCACGTTTGATGCGGCTAATAATGCCCAGCCCCACCGAATTATGCCACCAGGCAGTTTTGGCAGGGCGAATCAATGGTGATAACAGCAGAACCCGTTCCACAAAAGGATTTTCGCGACGCTGTGCAAATTCCAGTAAATGATGCATCCAGATCGCACCGCCGGTACTTTGCCCGATTCCCACCCAAGGTTTAGGTAATTGGGAGGCGTGCTGTACATAACGTTGTACTGCATGCAAAACCTGCTGATAGTGATCAAAATTCTGAATGCTGGCAGATGAACCATCACTCAGACCATGTCCAGGCAGATCATAGGTCAACACACTAAAACCCTGCTCCAGCAGCTCTTTTACAATCGGCTGATAAATACCACTATGTTCCAGATAACCATGCAACAGAAAAGCGGTTCCCTGAATCTTGTCAAAGCGGGTATTTTCCAGATTGGGCTCAAACACCTGTACATGCAGCCTGAATAATGGCATCTGCACATAGCCCTGCCAGTGTTTGCAGTCCAGCAAATCAAAACCATAAAGTTTTCGATAGGACTGCAAATCAATTGGCGGTTGATCACTACGATTCAGGTTCAAAGGTGGCAAAAGCTGTGGGGTAATGTCCCGACTAGGAATAGGTAAATCCAGCTGTTTCAGAACGGCGGGATTTAAAAATGGGATATCAGACATTATGGCACCTCCCGACAGTCACTGGATCCAAACCAGACATCGCGCATGGTCGCCAACATTTCATAATTGGCACGGCGACTATGATCATAATTTTGTGCACTTGGACGCCAGCGGGTCAAAGGCGTTGGCATCGGTGCTTCTACCGGAATAGTTTGTATACCATTTAAAGCAAATAAACGGCGGGTACGCGGCATATGATAACGATCAGTAATCAGAATCACTGTAGGTGCTCCACCTTTCTTTTGTAATAATAATGAACTGAAACGGGTATTTTCACAGGTATTCATACTGCGATCTTCCAGTAATTTTGCATCGACTCCGTGATTTTTCAGCCAGCGCTGCATATAGGGTGCTTCGACCCCACTCAAGACAATTGGTAACTGGTAATGTTTCTCTACTGCCAGCGTGGTTTCCAGTCGTAGTCGCGTATAATTATTGACGACAATTTCTTTGCGTTGCTCATCCAGAGTTAACCCACCACCCAGTACCACAATGGCATAAGGCTGAGAGCGATTCGCTGGTTTAACCTGCTGCTGATCTTGTAGTAAAGCCAAATCCTGCCGGATTTCTTCGCCATTAGTTTCCTGTACTGAACTAGCCTCCCTCTGCTCGAGTGGATGTGTCGTCAGAAACTCCATATATTGCTCAATGCGTTCCTTGTTTTCACTCCTATCCCACTCCAGTAATTCCCGGACATTGGCTGCCGGATCGACTGGTTCTGCATCTTCCTGTGAGCGCAATAACGGTACCTGGGCAGATGGACTTTGCTCTGATTTTTGATCTTGCTGCTCGCGCTGATAGTCTTCAATCACCTTCTGTAGCGCTTTATAACGCGCCTGAATCAGAAGCAGGTTAGCCGAGTTATTTTGCTGGATATCCTGTTCCATGACCTTTAAATATGCCTGTCGGGCAATCCACAAGTCAGACCCAGGTTCCAGATTTTCATGTTCGCTGAGTGCAGCCATTTTCTGGCTTTGAGCCGCAACTTCATTGAGTTCTACTGATGCAAAGTGATTTAAACCCTTTACGATAATTTTTGAGTAAAAAGGCGTATAAACAAACACCAGCAGACAGCCGCATAATACAAATAGTCCAGTGACAATTTGTAGAAAACGTACCATCCAATGGGTGTTCTTCATGTTATTCCTCTTCCTGATGAGAGCGGATCAGACCATTTTTATCGAACAATACAGGTTCAGGTTCCAGCATCAGCTGGAATTTATCCCAAACCGCTTGCTGTACCGCACGATACGTTTTACGTACATCGGTGAGAGAGGCTTGACCATAATTCACCAAGACCAATGCCTGTTTATGAAACATACCGACAGGGCCCAACTGTTTGCCTTTCCAGCCAGCCTGATCGATTAACCAGCCTGCTGCAAGTTTAACTTGCGCATTGGCTTGCTGGTAATGGGGTAAATTCGGGAAAGATGCAGCAATTCGGTCAAAGACCACCTGATCAACCACAGGATTTTTGAAGAAGCTGCCCACGTTAGGGAATTCTTGCGGATCAGGCAATTTACTCTGGCGAATCTGGATGACCTGTTGTTGCAGGTTTTCTGGCGAGAGCTGGTTACCAACTGCAGTTTTAAGATCACCATAATTCAGCTTTAAATCTGGCTGTTTAAGCAAGCTAAAAGTCACATGGGTAATCACATAACGATTTGGATCATCTTTAAAAATACTATGCCGATAGGCAAATTGGCAATCGGCTGCCTGAATCGAAGCAAACTGTTTCAGCTGACGGTCGTAGACCTCGACGGAATCAATAAACTCGCCGACTTCAACGCCATAAGCGCCAATATTCTGTACTGGCGAAGCACCGACCCGACCCGGAATTAAAGCCAGATTTTGTAAACCATACAGATCTTGTGCTGTAGTCCAGAGCACGAAGTCATGCCAGCCTTGACCACCGCCTACACGTAAGCGTTGCGTCTGATCATCAGCATCCAGCATCTCTATGCCATGAATATCCATATGCAGAACCAGTGCATCAATCTGCTCCGGCAACAACATATTGCTGCCGCCTGAAAGGATCAGCACATTGAGTTGCTGCTGTTCCGCAAAATCCAGTGCAGCCAACAGATCAGTGGTGGACTGAATATGAGCGTAATATGAAGCAACTGCTTCTAAATTTAAGGTATTAAAAGGTTTAAGTTGAACCTGGGTTTGAATCTGCATTGCTTAAACCTTGTTTAAATTCTGTTTAAAAATTTCAATCCAGGCCTGGCTGCTGGACTCACACTGATCAAGCACCCGCTCAAAGCCATCCGCTTCGCCATAATAGGGATCGGGTAAAGCCTGTTTTGGATAGATCTGATCATGCTCACTCATCAGTGCCACGCTTGCACGTACATGACCAAACCGAATTTCTGCCAGACGCTGTATGTTCTGGATATTGGATAAATTCTCCAGATCCATCGCCAGAATCAGATCATAATCAATAAAATCATGCGGAGTCAGCTGACGCGCCCGCAAGCCAGCAAGATCGTAACCACGTTTCAGCGCATGCTTTTGGCTACGCAAGTCCGGAGCCTTGCCGGGATGATAATTACTGGTTCCAACAGAATCGACCACGATATTCAGTTGCTGTTCATCACAATAATGTCTGAGTACCACTTCTGCCGTGGGAGAACGGCAAATATTCCCCAAACAAACACATAACACCTTGTATGGCGTTCTGGATGACATAAACAACCTCAGAGCTACTTTATTTTAAGGATTCTTATGTTAAGTTATTTATATACTGATTCCTATCTTACAACCATAGAATAATCTCGTATTTGCAATAAAAATATTAAGGATATCGCCATGAATCGTTTTCAATTTCAAACCGTCCCTAATGTCATTGCCGGACTAGGCACGATTCAGGAATTATTTAAAATTCTAAAAAATGGCCGTTATCAACGTCTACTGCTGGTGACCGATCCTGGCATGCTGAAGCAGCAATTACATCTTCCGCTTCTGGATATTATTGAATCTGCCGGACTGGATTACGTGATTTATTCGGATGTTCAGGCCGATCCGCCCGATACAGTGGTGCTTGAAGCGGCGGCTTTTGCAAAACAGGAAAATATTGATGTGGTGCTGGGCTTTGGTGGTGGCAGCTCAATGGATGTGGCCAAACTCATCGCGATTCTGGCACATCCTGAGCAGCATCAGACGCTGGCAGATCTGTATGGCGTTGATAATGCTACCGGACCGCGTTTAGCTTTAATTCTGGTACCGACCACTGCAGGAACAGGTTCAGAAGTGACGCCGATTTCGATTGTCACCACAGGTGAAACGACCAAAACTGGCATTGTCGCGCCCATTCTCTATGCAGATGTTGCCATTCTGGATGCAACCTTTACCCAAAATCTTCCGGCACAGATCACTGCCGCTACCGGCATTGATGCCATGGTGCATGCCATTGAAGCCTATACCTCAAAACACAAGAAAAACCCTTATTCGGATATGCTGGCCAAACAGGCTTTAAGATTACTGAATGCCAATCTGCCGCGTGTGCTGCAAGACGGATATGATTTAGAGGCGCGTCAAAATATGCTGGTCGGTTCCATGCTGGCTGGACAAGCCTTTGCCAATGCACCGGTCGCTGCCGTACATGCGCTGGCTTATCCGCTTGGTGGACATTTTCACTTGTCACACGGGCATAGCAATGCGCTGGTACTAACTGAAGTATTAAAGTTTAATGCGCCAGCGGCTAAACAGCTCTATGCGGAATTAATGACCTGGCTGGATCCCCGCAGTAAAGGTTGTCATGATGGCCTGACCGATCTGTTTATTGATCATTTTAATAATCATCTGATGCAAAGCAGTTTGACTCTAAAACTAAATCAGTTGAATGTTCCAGAACATATGCTGCAGGTCATGGCAGAAGATGCGATGCAACAAAGCCGGCTGTTGCAGAATAATCCACGTGAACTCAAGCTGGAGGATGCTTATCAGATCTATCAGGCGATCTATGCCTAGACCAATTTCTACCTGCCTGAATAGCTGAGGATTTAATAATAATGCAAGCTACGATCAAACAGCGTGAACACTATACTTTTTTCCTGCCCATTCAAACCCGGTGGGCAGACAATGATCTGTATGGCCATGTCAACAATGTCACTTATTACAGTTATTTTGATACCGCCGCCAATGCTCTGCTGATTCAGGAAGCTGCTTTTGACCCAAAATATTCACCCATGATTGGACTGGTCGTCAGCTCCAACTGTCAGTTTAATCAGGAACTGTCTTATCCGGAAATTATTGAAGTGGGCGTGGCCATTGAAAGTATGGGAAATTCATCGCTCAGCTATGATCTGGCTATTTTTAAACGCAACTCAGATACAGCTGCTGCACAAGGCAATTTTGTCCATGTATTTGTTGATCGTGAAACACGAAAAAGCACCCCGATTCCAGTTGAAATGCGAGATGCTTTATCTCGATTTGTTGTGACTTAAAATCCAGCCTATTTCAGCTGAATATTTTGCAGTTCACCGTCAAACTGCTGTAGCAGATCACGTACGGTCGGTTCCACATGCAGCAACTCTTCGGCACGTTTAAAGGCACGTGCCTTACGCTGATGCTGCATGGTATACGGCGTTAACTGTTCCACATTCTCAAATTTCACCTGGAAGTTAGTTTGCGGCCATTGCTGTTGCAAAGCTGCTTCCAGATGATGTTGCAACTGGGTTAACAACTGCTGGTACTGTTCAGGAATATGGAAAACGGATTCGCCATTAATCTGACCAGTCATGATGCCATACTGTGCCAGTTCCTGTACGGCCGGAGAAAGCTGGCTGTTACGAAACCAGTATTCCCATTTTTCTACGCTCCACTCGCCTTCTAAGGTTTGCTCAGGTATTTTTAAAATATCCTGTGGCATCAAATTCTGCGTATTTACGTCTTGGGAAATGTCTTCCGGCAAAACTGTCTGTGCAACTGGCTGAACCGGAGCTGTATTTTCAAGAGCAGGCTGATCGGTTGTTTCCTGTGAAAGCTCTATTTCCGGTGCAGCAAGACTAAATTCCTCATCAGCAGACATGATGTCTTGTACTGGCTCACTAGGAATGACGGCATCTGCAGGAATAAAATCTTCAAGCAGGAAATCATCCGAACTGTTGCTAGTAGCCGGTGCTTCTGGCGTACTCTCGATTTCATCAAAACCAAATAAGCCTTTGTCGTCATTTGGATCAAAAACAATCTGATCCGCAGACTGAATCTCTTCAATAACTTTTTGAGTTACTACAGGCTGGACAGGTTCAGGTGCATTGATGCTGGTGGGCTCGTCTTCATCCAAAAAATCATCCGAAGAAGGTTCAGACGCTGATGCGGCATCAATCTCCTCATCCGTATCATCGTCTAGAGAGAAATCATCAAATACCGGTTCTGCCTCCAATGATTGTGTTTCTACTGATTCAGATTGAAGTTGTGTCTGAACAGGTTGCTGTAGGCGTGTTGTATGGGTTGTTGCCTGTTGCGGTGCAGTATCCTGCATCACCGGAATTTCACTTGGTTGTAATGGACGGAAAGCCAGTAAGCGTAGCACCGTCATTTCAAAGCCTTGTTCCTGCGTAACTGCAAGCTGTAAATCGGCACGACCCTTACAGGCAATCTGATAATACAGTTGCAGGTCCTGAGCAGAAATCAGACCGGATAATTGCATGATCTTTCGATTGATCTCAGCACTGTATTTCAGGCTCAGATCTGGCAGATACTGCAATAAAGCCAGTTCATGTAGGGTTGAAATCAGCTGGTCGAGCACCAGTGACACATCCAAAGCTTGCTGACGGAACTGTAGCAATAACTGACTGACTTGCGCTTTCTGATTCTGGTGAATCGCCAGAATCAGATCATAAATAATGGTACGGTCAATCAGCCCTAGCATGTCTTTAACATCCTGATGCTGAATCGCTCCCTGACCATAGGCAATCGCCTGATCGGTCAACGACAAGGCATCACGTAATGAACCTTGCGCAGATTCAGCAATCTGCCAGATGGCATCCTGATCAGACTGAATGCTTTCTTTGCTAAGAATATGGCCCAGATGTTCGGTAATTTCATCAACTGCTAATGGGCGCAAGGTAAATTGCAGACAGCGAGAAATTACGGTAATCGGTAGTTTTTGTGGATCGGTGGTTGCAAACAAGAATTTGACATGTTCTGGCGGTTCTTCCAGCGTCTTTAACAGCGCATTGAAAGAATGCGTGGACAGCATGTGCACTTCATCGATCAGGTAGACCTTGAAGCGGCCTTGAGTCGGTGCATAAGGAACATTGTCGAGCAGCTCGCGGGTATCTTCTACCTTGGTGCGTGATGCTGCATCGATTTCGATTAAATCAATAAACCGACCTTCATTGACTGCGGTACAGGTCGCACAGACTTCACAAGGCGTTGAGGTAATACCGGTCTCACAGTTCAAGCACTTCGCCAAAATACGTGCAATCGTGGTTTTTCCGACACCACGCGTTCCCGTAAACAAATAGGCATGATGCAAACGGCCACGTTCGAGCGCGCTGGTTAAAGCACGAGAAACGTGGTTTTGACCCACCAATTCATTGAAATTACGAGGACGGTATTTTCGCGCAAGTACTTGATACATGTATGCTCCTTTTTACAGGTGTAAGCATACTGTTTTTTTATGAAATAGTGAAATGAATGCCGGTTTATAAAGAATAAAAATCCCTTGATCAAAATCATTGAAAAAGGGATATAAAACAAAGATTTTTTAAAATCAGACGGATTCAAACAGGATAAAGTCACTTTGCATCTGGTAGCGTTTGCCTGTTTGATCTTCACGAATTTCCAGAACATGCTTTTTCAGATCGACATAGAGCAGATTTCGGGTAGCGACATTCAGCAGTTCAATCTTTTGTTGTGATTCATCCTGAAACCGAATCTGCCCGCTCATCGTTTCAATTTCATTATGACCACTTAAACTTTCACGCTGTAAAGTAAAGGTCTGATCTTCATTTAAAGTTAAGGCCACTGCCATGCCGGGACAGTCTTCACAACTTGAAAAGCATCCCATACATGGCGTTGTGCCCTGATAATTTCCCACCCATGTGGGTAGCTGCACCTTGGCTTCAGCGACAGTATTTGTAACTGATTGATTTTGATCCTGACAACCAAATAAAGCACCGGTTACCACCAAAGGAATCAATATCACTTTCTTCATGCTTTCATTTCACAGAACTGGAATTCGCCACAAAATAGCACATTTTAAAGGATAGATTAAATCCTGGATCAGGGTGATCTAACGCCAGCCTTTGCGCCCGGTCAGTACCGCATCCGCACAGCGCAAGGTTTCCTGCGTCAGGCCCCAAAGACGGTAATCTCCGGTCAATGAACCTGTAGGAAAGTTATGTGTATAGGCAAAACTTAAACCGCGCTCAGGATCGCACCAGGCACCAGAGCCATTAAAACCCATATGACCAAAACCTTTAGAGGCTTTTCCTAAAGTGAGAACACGGTGATAACCCAAGCGCCAGTGCATCGGTAAAGGCATAACCCGATCTCTTGTTTTATATTGCACCTGACTAAGTTGCTGGAATACCTCCTGCGAAATCAGTTGCTGTCCTTGCCATTCACCACGACTGGCCAGCATGGCATAGATTTTTGCCAGACTCTCTGCGGTAAATACTCCATTAGCAGACGGAATAATGGCCTGTAGACCCTCATGACTAAAGAAACTAAAGTTCTTCATGCCCTTTGGAATCATGCCATCCTGAAAATCCTGTGGACTCTGACCACTCCATACCAAGGCTCGTTCCATCAGGCTTGGTTGCCTTGACACAGTTTTTTTCGCAGTCTGTGTTTGAGACTTGGTTATTTTAGGCTTTAAAATAGGTAAGGCCACCCGAGCTAACTCATGCGTCGGTACGCTAAAATAAGCGCCATTTAACTGTAGTGGCTGTACCAGATATTCCTGCATCAGTTCACCCAGTTTTTTACCCGTCGCTTTTTCCAGTACACCACCTACTTGCCAGCCAAAAGTCAGCGGTTGATAGGCTGCATCTGTTGCAACTCGAAAACGTGGTTCCGCTGCCGCAATCCGGTCCAGCATATGCGACCAGTCGGCCATTTCAGTGGCATCATCAATCATATTACGGATATCAAACAGGCCACTTTGATGACTGAGCATATGCGCCAGAGTAATATTTTCTTTACCCTTTTGTGCAAATTCAGGCCAGTATTCTGCAACCGGTCTATCATAATCCAGATAACCTTGACTGACCAGAATATGCGCCAAAGTCGCCAGCACGCCTTTGCCGGTGGAATAACATAGCGACATGGTATCGGGTTGCCAGTTTTCAGTTAAAGATTTTTTACCGGTATAAATATCGACGACCTTTTGTCCCTCAAAATATACCACCAGTGCGGCACCACCCTGTCCGGTACGTGCATCCTGCAAACGGCTAAACTGACGGGCAAGGTCACTGAAACGCTCATCGACATTGCCCTGATAATTATGCTGATCAGCAAACAGATAATCTTTAATTGGCTGCATCATTCTATCCATAGAATATTGATCCCTTAAAATGAAAAAGCCTAAATCGGGTTTAGGCTTTTGATTCAGATTTAAATTGCTTTAATATGACCGGTGACATGCGGTTTTTGATTTTTACTGCTTCGAATCAGGAAGTCTGTATCATTCGCTGCCTGTGCCGTCAGGAACTCAACTTTAGATGGCAAGTACATCGGTAACTTGAACCAGACATCAGCTTCATAGGCATCTGGCAATGACAGATTCGCCAGTGCTTTGGCCTTGCTCCACATGCCATGTGCAATTGCCTGTTTAAAGCCAAAGGCTTTCGCTGTGACTGCATGAATATGGATCAGGTTAAAATCACCTGAAGTCATAGCATAACGACGACCAGTATTTTCAGAGATGTTCCATTCATTGTTCAGCTTAAATTCTGATGCCCTACTTTCTACAGGTTTAGCAGCAGCTTTAGCACTGGTCTTTTGACGTGACAGATAAGTCGTCAATGCTTCAACTACGACCTCGCCTCCCACTTTCACTGTAGTAATGAAATCAAACTGAACGCCTTTATCGTGCGGCTGCAATTCGCCAAACTTACATGACAGCGTCAAAGTCTCATTCACACCGATTTTACGGTATTGCTTGACCTGATTACGGATATGTACCAGACCCAAAATCGGAAACGGAAATGCTTCTGAAGTCATCATGTGCATTTGCAGACTTTGTGAAAGCACCGTCAGATAGATTGCTGGAATATACCCATTATTTTTAAAACCACAAACTTCGTTATAGGCTTTCAGATGTTTCTGATCGACCTTGAATGAATCCACCACATATTCAACTTGCGGTAGAACTTTTTCAGCTTTCGGCTTTTTAAAAATCAAGCCTTGAATCACTTTTGGATAGGCTAAATAAGGTTTTGGAAGTTGACTAAAATGGCGCGTATTCATACTGAACCTTTAAAATATTCTTTTCATTTATATATGAGTGTAGTCTCTCTCCCTTTGGGAGAGAGTTAGAGAGAGGGTTAAAAAATCCCCCTAATCTCCCTCTCCTAAATCCTCTCCCTGAGCTTTAATTAAACTGCAAGAAAGGACTTGAGTGCTTTAAGCCCCTAACAGACTTTGACCACATACACGTACCACGTTGCCATTTAAACCTGTTGATGCAGTAGAAGCAAACATTGCAATCGTTTCTGCAACATCGACAGGTAGACCGCCCTGACTCATCGAATTCATACGACGGCCCGCTTCACGAATCGCAAATGGAATCGCAGCCGTCATCTGAGTTTCGATAAAGCCTGGTGCAACGGCATTAATGGTTATACCATTTTTTAATGTCGGTGCTGTGAATTTTACTACACCAATCACACCGGCTTTAGAGGCTGCATAGTTGGTTTGACCCAGGTTACCTGCAATCCCGGAAATTGAGGATACACAGATAATACGGCCATTGGCATTTAGACCATCGTGGGAGATTAAATAATCATTCACGCGTTCTATTGCAGACAGGTTGATGTTAATCACCAGATCCCACAGCTCAGGCTTCATATTGGCCAAGGTCTTGTCACGGGTAATTCCGGCATTGTGCACAATGATATCTAAGCCGCCATGCTCAGCTGCCGATGCCTTGATCTTTTCACCTGCATCTGCAGCTGTAATATCAATAGCCAAGGTAGAACCACCGATCTCACCGGCTACGCGGTCAAGGTCTGCCTGCTGTTGTGGAACGTCCAGACAGATGACATGTGCGCCATCACGTGCCAGTACATGGGCAATCGCTTCGCCAATACCACGGCTTGCGCCTGTCACAACCGCAGTTTTACCCGCTAATGGCTTGGTCCAGTCTACATCTACTTTTTCAGCTGGTGAAACACGGATCACCTGACCAGACACATAGGCAGAATGCGGCGAAACCGTAAAACGTAATACAGATTCAAGATTTGCTTCAGCACCTGCATCGACATAGATCAGGTTTGCTGCGATACCTTTCTTGAATTCTTTAGCCACTGATTTCACGAAACCTTCCAGTGCACGTTGAGCAATCGCCTGGCTCACCGATTTAGCTGTTTCAGGTGTAGTCCCCACAATCACCACACGGCCCGAACTCTGGATCTGACGTGCAATCGGGTTAAAGAAATCATAAAGTGATTTTAACTGTTCTGAATTTTCGATCCCTGAAGCATCAAAAATAACGACCTTGAATTTTGATTCTTTATCGCCCGGGTTAAATGCACCTAGATTCAGTCCAGATGCTGCAGCTGCCTGTTGCAACTCAGTATTATTGCCTGCATAGCTATTTGCATGAATATTTGCCAGAACCTGAGCAATAGCACCCGTTAATTGACTTGCTGGTGCTGCGCCCAATAATACTGCACCTTTTACCACTGGCGTAGCAGACTCAAAACGGTCTAAAGAAGTTGGGGATGGTAGACCCAAATTTTTAATGACAAATTTACCAATAGGAGATTTTGCAAAAGTTTGGTACTGATCAGTCATGTTTATTATCTCTCATACAAATTAATTTTTGGTTGATCTAAAGTTATCCTTAAACTTCAATATGATGCCAGACACTTATATTTCAACAGATCCACCAGATTCTGCCCAATCATACTTGAGATAATAGGCAGATGACTTGACCTGAGCGCAGTCTGTAATGTCATTGTAGTCAATACAGCCTATCTTCTTCTGTGCTAATGTAAGCGCCAAGAAGATGATCTATTTGCCTGGTCAAGCCTTATGAGCAAAACAACTCAACAAAATCCAGCAGTCGAGAACCCTGCGACAGAAACTGTGTCAAAACCATCAACGCGTGCTAAGCGTAGCACTAAAAATACTGATACAGTTAATACAGCAGAAAAAAGTCCGGCTAAAACCACGCGTACACGCAATACGGCTACACGTGCCAAAAAAGCGACTTCAAGCCAACAAGATTCAAAATCTATAACACAAACTTCTGTTCAACAGGTACCAAACATGAGCCAAAATACAGTTCGCCGCGTTGCGATCATCGGTGGTAACCGCATTCCATTTGCACGTTCAAATGGTGCTTACTTTACGGCATCCAATACTGATATGTTCACAGCAGCCCTGAACGGTCTGGTTGAGCGTTTTAATCTGCAAGGTCAACGCTTAGGGGAAGTTGTTGCCGGTGCAGTTCTGAAACACAGCCGTGATTTCAATATGACCCGTGAATGTGTCCTAAATACTGCTCTTGCAGCTGAAACACCTGCTTATGACATTCAGCAGGCCTGTGGTACTGGTTTGCAGGCGGCATTTCTGGTTGCCAACAAGATTGCTTTAGGTCAAATCGAAGTGGGTATCGCAGGTGGTGTGGATACAACTTCCGATGCGCCAATTGCTTTTGGTGATGGCCTACGCAAGGCACTGCTTGAGCTGAATATCGCGAAAACTGCAAAAGACCGTCTGAAAGCACTGACCAAGATCAATGTGAAAGACCTGATGGATGCACCAAAAAATGGTGAGCCGCGTACAGGTCTGTCTATGGGTGATCATCAGGCGATTACCACACTGGAATGGGGAATTTCCCGTGAAGCACAGGATGAACTTGCTGCATCTTCACACCAGAAAATGGCTGCAGCGTATGAAGAAGGTTTCTTTGATGACCTGATCACGCCATTCTTAGGCCTTGAGCGTGATAACAACCTGCGCCCAGACTCTTCAGTTGAGAAGCTGGCAAAACTTAAACCTGCTTTTGGTAAAGGTGATGCACGTACCATGACGGCGGGTAACTCGACGCCGCTAACAGATGGTGCTTCTTGTATACTGCTCGCTTCTGAAGAATGGGCGAAGGCAAACGGTCATGAAGTGCTGGCTTACCTGACTTTCCAGGAAACTGCTGCTGTTGATTTTGTCGAGAAGAAAGAAGGCTTGTTGATGGCGCCAGCTTATGCTGTACCACGTATGCTGGAACGTGCAGGTCTTAAACTGCAAGACTTCGACTATTATGAAATTCATGAAGCTTTTGCATCTCAAGTATTATGTACTTTAAAAGCTTGGGAAGATCCTAAATTCTGTAAGGAGCGTTTAGGTTTAGACGCTCCACTGGGTTCAATTGACCGTGCAAAACTGAACGTAAAAGGCTCTTCACTTGCTGCTGGTCACCCGTTTGCAGCAACTGGCGGTCGTATCATTGCTACAGCAGCAAAACTGATTAACCAGAAAGGTTCAGGCCGCGTACTGGTGTCGATCTGTGCCGCAGGTGGTCAAGGTGTAACGGCAATTATTGAAAAATAATCCGTTGACCAATCCAATTAAAAAGCCCCTCAAATGAGGGGCTTTTTTTATGTTTTAGCGATTTGGCATTGGATTATTTTTAAAATATTCATCCACTTTGTTCCACGGTGCAGTCGATGCTACATCTTTCACCATATTCTGGTTTATCTCCTGCCCCTGACAAAGCGCACTGTCCGGCGTTAAATGGAAAGCATTCACATTTGGATCCATATAAGGAATTGAGCCAGGACGGCGCTGGAAATAGAAATTCAGCCAGTCCACCATGGCTTCAAAACCATGTCCTGCCATTGCCCATGCACTGTTATGCCCGCCCCAATGATGTCCGAATTCATGTGCAATAATACGATAGCCAGATAATCTGTAGTGGCCATAGAATAACCAGGTATCTACTCCTAATACTGCTCCACCTCCCAGACCACCACCCATATTCGTCACGCCAAGATTAATTTCATTGCGGTTAAGAATTTCTCCATAGATCCGGACATAATCTTCTGGCTGAAAGAAACCGTTCGGTCCTTCTACCTGACCATCATTGCCAAAAAAGTCGTGTCCCATGACAGATTTATGATTAAACCATAAGGTTTCAAATTCTGGAGTACTGAGCATATAGGCCAGGTTGGTCATCATCATGACCCATTCCCGGGCATAGACCGGCGTAATACGGCACCATTTATTTGGCTCATTATAGGTGCCGAAATAAATTTTCCATTTGGCTTTAATCTGGTTCAGCTTTTTGACGTGCTCATCGGTTTCAGAGCTAATTTTCAGATCAAAAATATTACTTGGGTTTTGCGTGGTCTGACTCAGACCTGCCAGCTGGATCGAGCCTGTGCCATCAAGCAACGGGAAACGGGATTGATCGGTCAACTTGAGATCAAAATTTGCCTTCGAAAATGGCGTCAACTGATCCAGCTTAGCCAGAATTACCCAGTCTTCTGAGTTTTTAATTTTGGCACGAATCTGCAAATCACGTACAGGCACAGCACTGTAGCTTTGCAATTGCAGGCGATTGCCATTCAGTGTTGCCGATAAAATCTGGTCCATATAGACATGACGCTGGCTGCTATTGGTCAAGGTTTCCCATGATTCACCATCCTGTAAAACACGGCTTCTCTCGCGTGCCTGAGATTCGGTCAAGATCACAGGTGGACTGAGTTGATTCGATTTATTCTGTTGCAGGGTCAGCATTGGCAGAATATAAATTTTCTGATTGGCCATGTGTAATAGATTCTGACCATAAATATAAAGATCGCTGGCCTTGGCCAGTCGACTGCTCTGATTTTGCCCTTTTAAAATACAATCTCGGAAGGTATCTATACTTTTATTGGGTAAGATAGAGTCAAGATTAAAGGATTTTTCCTTGTAACTTTCTACAGTGCCATCATTCCGTGACACATAGACCAAGCCATCGTTATGGCGATGCATGACTGCCGACAAATTGGTTTCTGTTAAAATGGGCGCAATATTATTTTCATTTTCCTGAATCTGATTGATATCGTGGACATAGGTCATACCATCCGGCAGGCTGGTATACAGATAATCACCTATGACTTCCATGCGTGCATTACAGTTGCGTGCACAGCCCGGCAAGCTGAGCTGTGCAAATTTCCCCGCTTTTAAATGGTTTTGCGCCGTCACATCACTTTGACGCCAGACATTAATGCGGCCTTCAATATCAGGCACATACACGTAACGGTCATCGGCAGTCACCGCATTGCTATGTACCAGCGCATAATTAAGCGCATCGCCCCACCATACACCTGTGCCGAGTGCCATAATGAAGCTCGGCTGTTCACCACTAATATCTAGAATATCAATTCGGTTTGAGCCATAGTTGGCCACATATAAACGCCCTGCATGAATTTCCAGATCATTCAGACTGTCCCATTTTTTGGCCAGACCCGAAATTTTCATAGGATCTATGGAACTCAGTGCACGTTTTTGTTTTAAGTCATAACGTAAAATATTCGATTCTGCCTGGCTGTTGGCAATATAAAGAACATCACCCTCTACCACCATGGCGGTAGGATTCCAGCTGGTCAGACCAAAATTTCCTGCACTTAATTCTGAACCTATATCCAGAACCTTAAACTCTGCAATTTTGCTCAGCTGCTCTCCCGTACCTGGCGTTATCACTGAATCTGGCCCTGTTGGCTGTGAGGTACTGCTATCGCTTCCTCCGCCTCCACATCCAGAGACCAATAATCCAATGAATACTGACAAGACCGTGTACCTAAACAACATTAAATTCCCCAATAATTTTAAAATTAAAATAAAAAATCAGAGTCTTATAGCTTAATCTTCAGTAGGGTTCGAGCATAAAAAATGAGGACCTGATCAAGTCCTCATCGCTGAATATTTCACCTTTGGCATTCTCCCTAAAGGAGTCTGAACTGTGTGGTATTTTTTATGGCTTATTTGATGATGAGATTTTCCGATAATCCGGCTCTAGCCCCAGCCTGGCTTCTAGATGATCATAAATCCACTGGAAGATAAAGGTATATACAAGAATACAAAGGGTTAAAGCTAAGTCCAGCAAAAATGCTTGACCCAGACTCATGTGTAAGGCATAAGCCACCATTGGAATAGTCGCTAGCATCAAACCGCCTTCAAAGCCAATTGCATGGGCAATCCGCACTTTAATAGTCCTTTTCAGGCGATGTTTCGCTTCAAACTTTTCAAAATAATGATTAAACAGCATATTCCAGAGTACTGAAGTCACAGCCATAGCAATCCCGAGAACGCCTGTTACCTCAAGAGGCATATGCATCAATGTACTTAGCAGGACAGCGATCACGACCAGTAGAATACCTTCATATAAGGTGGCATGAATCAGTCTTCTTTTGGTAATTAACATATCAAATCAGCTTAATTCATTAGAGAGTTTAGAAATTATATTTCTTTAAACCTGATTATTCGAGTTAGAATCCATCAATAAAAATGAAAGATTGAACTATGAATGTTAATCAGGAACAACTGCTGATGTTCAAAACCGTGATGGAAGCCGGTTCTTTCTCTGCGGCTGCGCGTCAACTGGGTAAAGTACCTTCAGCAGTCAGTATGGCGATTGCCAATCTGGAAATTGACCTGAATCTGGAGCTGTTCCAGCGCTCTGGCCGTGAACCTAAACCGACCCCGCAGGCACAGGTACTGTATGAGAAAACCCAGCAATTACTGGTAGAAATGAACCAGTGGATACAGCACGCTCAAGCCTTAAGTTCAGGCCAAGAATCTGAACTGAATATCGTCGTGGTATCAGAATTGCTGCATACGCGCTGGACCGATTATATCGTGTTGCTGGAACAGGAATTTCCCTCACTGCAAATCAATGTCTTTAGTGCACCTCAGGAAGATGCACATCGTATGCTGTTTGAAGGTTCAGCACAGCTGGCCCTGATGTTTGAACGCGAACAACTGGAAACCCGTGAACAGTTTGTGGAAGTAAAGCGTGAGGTGCTGGTCGCTGTAGTCGCCAAACAGCACCCCTTAAGTCAGTTTGCTCAAGTCAGCTATGAACAGATTTTGCAAAACAGGCAGATTGTGGTGGCCAGTCGCGATCGCACCATCAAGCCAGAACTGCTCTTTTCAAGAAATTACTGGCGCACCGACAACCATCACTCGGCTTGCAGCATGATTCAGCAAGGACTGGGCTGGGGGGTTCTGCCACTCGAGATGCTGAATGAGCAGCCACATTTGCAAGATCAGTTACAGGTTTTAAACCTGCTCGATTTCACGCCAAAGTTTGCATATTTTGTTGATCTGGTCTGGAGCCGGGAAACCCGACTAGGCACAGCTGCTCATTTTTTGATTGATCACTTGCGCAAACAACGTCAAATCGGGCATTAATCACAGAAATTCAACGACAGTCTACTTGGTTAACCGGCTATTTATGATATATAAGAATGCATAAGCAATAACCATAGAACTAGATCGTAATGACATTAACTGCGTTAAACCAATTAAAAAACTTGACGACCATTGTGGCAGATAGCAGTGATTTAAGTGCAATTGAAAAATTTCGCCCTCTGGATGCGACGACCAATCCATCGCTGATTACTGCAGCAGCGAAACAACCTGAAAATCAGGCTTTAATTGAAGCTGCTTTTGAGCAGGCCCAGCAAGAAGGTTATGTGGATAATGCCCTGATCGAACGTACCATTGATATTTTGACGGTCAAATTCGGGGTTGAAATCTTAAAACTGGTTGAAGGCCGTGTTTCGACAGAAGTCGATGCTTCGCTCTCCTTTGATACCGAAGCTACGATTGCCAAAGCCAAAGAACTGCTGGCACTTTATGCACAATATGGAATTGATTCAGACCGCATCCTGATCAAGATTGCCTCTACCTGGCAAGGTATCCAGGCAGCAAAAGCGCTGGAAGAAGAAGGTATTCATACCAACCTGACTTTATTATTTGGCCAGCACCAGGCCCATGCCTGTGCGGATGCAAAAGTAACCTTAATCTCGCCTTTTGTCGGCCGTATTCTGGACTGGTACAAAAAAGCTGAAGGTGTTGAAGCTTACCCGATTGAAAAAGATCCGGGTGTACTTTCGGTCAAGCGTATTTATGAATTCTACAAGGCACACGGTATTCAGACTGAAATCATGGGGGCCAGCTTCCGTAGTATTGACCAGGTTTTAGGCTTGAGCGGCTGCGACCTGCTCACGGTAGCACCAAACCTGCTGGCCGAACTGGAAAATGATCAGCGTGAAGTGCAAGCGCAACTCTCAGCCAAAGATATTCAAGTTCAAGGTGAACTCAGTCCAATCAGCCATGCCGATTTTGATGCACAATTGAAACAGGATCCGATGGCCAGTGAATTATTGCAAGGCGGCATTGATGGTTTCATTAAAGCACGGGAACAACTGGCTGCTTTATTACGTGAAACTTTCCTGAGTACCACTGAAATTTAAAGAAAATTTAGCCAGTTTCTCCAAGCCGATGTTGCTATAATGCCGCATCGGCTTTTTTGTTCTTGCGAGCTTTTCGTGTTTGGTATCACAGATCTAACGACCTTTATCATTGGAACTACGTTGATTGTGTTACTACCCGGACCGAACTCTCTGTATGTCATGTCGATTGCCTCCCGTTTTGGCATTAAAACAGGTTATAAGGGCGCATTGGGGGTATATACAGGCGACCTGATCCTGATTACATGTACAGCACTGGGTGCGGCCTCGCTTCTACATGCCTTTCCGGTACTGTTTATCGCCCTGAAAATTATCGGAGCGATCTATCTCAGTTACCTCGGTATCAAGCTGCTCATTGCAGCCTATCAGACTTTCTTTCCGGCAAAGGCATCGCAACGTGTACAGATTAAAAAGACGACCTCAGATACGGTAGAATCGATTCAGCCCTTTCGTACCGCACTTACCATTAGCATCTTAAATCCCAAAGCAATTCTGTTTTACCTGTCTTTTTTTGTGCAATTTGTCGATCCTGCCTATCCTTACCCTGCCCTGACATTCACGATACTGGCTGTGATCCTGCAATTGATCAGCATGACCTATCTTTCAATCCTGATTGTTTCTGGGGTTAAACTGGCGTCCTATTTCAACCAGAATTATAAAGTAACTGCCAGCTGTGTCGCGGCGGTCGGGATTCTATTTTGTGGTTTTGGTCTTAAACTGGCGACCTCAACATTCTAGAATCCAGGTTTTTCAACCCCTTTCGCCTTTCTTAAATTTGTTAAAAGCATTGTTTTGATACATGAAAAGCGTATGATTTAAACGCATTTAGAAATAGTGTCATGGATGATGCCTAAACTTTTACAAGATCTCTCCTTTCCTGCCATCATGGCCGGTTTTATTACCTGCATGATTGGTATCAGTGTTTCTGCCGTACTGGTCATTGAAGC
This sequence comes from Acinetobacter sp. SFA, assembly GCF_001647535.1. NCBI lineage: Bacteria > Pseudomonadati > Pseudomonadota > Gammaproteobacteria > Moraxellales > Moraxellaceae > Acinetobacter > Acinetobacter sp. SFA. Next base: position 130,701 of record NZ_LSZI01000020.1, read on the forward strand.
TGCGCAAAGTCTGGGTGCCAATGCTGCACAAATCAGTTCCTGGTTATGGGCACTGGGTATAGGTATTGGAGTTTCCGGGTTTCTGCTTTCCTGGAAATATCGCTATCCGATTTCAACCGCCTGGTCGACTGCCGGTCTGGCGCTGGTCATTGCTTCTGCCGGTCACTATAGTCTGGGTGAAGCAATTGGCGCTTTTCTGATTTCAGGTATCCTGATTGCCTGTCTGGGATTTTTTGGAATTTTCGAGCGAATTTTCCAGTTTATTCCACAAAGTTTGACCAGTGCCATGCTGGCAGGTGTGCTATTAAAATTTGGCATCTCGGTCTTTGGCAGTCTGCAACAGTCCTGGCCATTTGTACTTTGTGTACTGGCAGTTTATCTGGTTTCCAAAAAACTGAGTATGCGTTATAGCATCGTGATTACTGTCTTGATGGCTATCCTCCTATGCCCTTTCTTTATTGATTTCACTATTCCTGCACTGAACTGGAGTATTGCCCAGCCGGTCTGGACTACGCCTGAATTTAGCCTACAAGCCCTTTTAGGCTTAGCCTTGCCCTTATTGGTGATTAACCTGGCATCGCAATACCTGCCCGGCTTGGCTGTGATTAAAAGTTATGGCTATCCACCCAAGGTCAATCCGATTTTAGGCTGGACGGGTATTACCCAGGCAATGTTGGCACCCTTTGGCTGTTTCAGTGTCAACCTTGCCGCAATCAGTGCGGCAGTCAGTCTGGATGCCCAAGCGCATCCTGATCCGGCCAAACGTTATATTGCAGGGATGAGCTGCGGCCTGTTTTATATTTTGATGGGTTTTTTTGCTGCGACCTTGACCAGTGTACTGATGACTTTTCCGGGGATTCTGATTACCGTCTTAGCAGGAATTGCCCTGTTTGGCACCATTGGCCACAATATTGCGCTGGCTTTTCAGGACAGTCACGACCGTGAAGCGGCACTGATGACCTTCCTGTTTAGTGCATCCAATATCCAGTTTTTTGGAATCGGTTCAGCTTTCTGGGGGCTGCTACTTGGTTTGACGGTTTATTTGCTATTTAAACTTAAACCGCAAATGGCATAAGCTTATTGTAGAAATGAGGCAGCTACTTTGTCTGCCTTTTTAATGCCCTGCAGTTTGGGAAAACAGGTTAATCACCACCACACCGGAAATGATCAGTGCAATCCCGATAAAAGCTGGCAAATCCAGCGCCTGTTTAAATATGACATAGCCTACAATTGCCGTAAGAACGATGCCTACTCCCGCCCAAATCGCATAGGCAATGCCTAAAGGAATTACTTTAATCACCTGAGAGAGTAAATAAAACGCAATACAGAATAAAATGACCACAGCTAGAGAAGGCCATAATCGGGTAAAACCTTCCGACTTCACCAGAAATGTAGATCCAGTTACTTCTGCAATGATGGCCAAAGCCAACAATAAATATGCCCATGAGACAGGATTCATCTCTTAAACTCCAGAATATTTTTTAATGATTTGTCGGGGCTATTGACTAAAACTAGACATAAGAAATTCATCCTGCTTAATCCCATCTTTAAGGGGAAAGCTGATGTAAAAAATCCAGCGTCTTGATAAAAGTTTCCTGACTTTCTTTCTTGCCCATAAAAAACTGATATTCATGAATCAGCCAGGCTTTAGATTCCGGATAAAACACTGCAGTCACCGGAATCTGCTGCTCCTTTAAGGCTTTCACAAAAGGCAAAGACTGGGTATCGGTCAGAAAGTCCTTATTGCCTCCACTGATGAACACCGGTGGATAAGACGGTGTAATATACTGAATCGGAGAAATATGCTTTAAAAATGTCGCATCATTCTTGCGCTCACCCGTATAAGCCTGAATCAGGTTATATACCCCCCATTCCACAATTTTCATTTCTTCAGGTGCAGTGCTGGCAAATGCTTCCAGATCATATATCCCGCAGTGCAGAACCAGCCCTTTAAGCTGCCCGGGTTGCAGATAAGGCTGAATACCGGATTGCTCGGCAAATGCGGGATTAGTCAAAAGTGCAGCATAATGACTGGCGAGATTGGCTCCGGCAGAATCCCCGGCCAGATATAGGTTCTGGGCATCAATATGGTAGGTTTCCGCATAAGTATCTAGAAATTTGAGTGCCTGATTGATCTGGTGTAGCTGGCTAGGATAGGTAGCTTTAGGCGCAAACTGATATTGTACGGAGACTACATTATAACCTTGAGCGGCCAGAAGCTTGAAATATCCCCGTGCATGCTCTTTAGAACCTGAAATCCAGCCTCCCCCATGAATCCAGACAATGGTGGGGCGTGGGCCAATACTGGCAATATTCTGTGGCTGATACAAATCCAGAGACAAGTTTTGCTGCGGCGCATAGACAATATTTTGCTGCACGATGACAGCACCAGGCGCATAACGATCCATCACTTTTTGCTGCAAGCCCGTGGTCAGGTTAAAAGCACTGGCAATAACTTTACTGTTCTGTACAGTCTGGCAGCCGGAGAGGATGACTGAACTTATCAGCAAAAGATGAATAGCGAAAAACCTCAACACTTTCTCCTCTATATATGATCTAAAAACAGGCTACAGCAGTCTAAACCATCCTTGTGTAAACGAGGACCATTCATCCACTTTTTTTTAATCATTAAAACTGCTATCCCGAGTTTTTTACTCTGTTTTTTTCATTACTTTTACATTAAAAATATTTGTAATTTAATGAGTTTTTTCAATTTTACCGCTTTTTTGCAATTGCACCTGTTACAGCACTATGCTATCAATAAACCAAGGCAAAAATTAAACAACCTGCGGAGAAAAGCCATGACCTATCAACATATTTTAGTCCCAGTGGACGGTTCAGAAATTTCCTTTTCTGCAGTAAGACATGCTGCCAAAATTGCCAAGGCATTCGGTAGTCAGCTTTCTCTGATCAGCCTGATTGCAGAAGATCCTTTTACCGAGGCTGATTTTTATTACAGCTCTTCTATCATGAAAGAATATTTTGTCGAGGCACATGCTAATGCCAAAAAGGCATTGAAAGAAGCTACTGCCATCGCAGCCGCTGAAGGTATTGAAGCAGACTCCCGCATAGTCACAGGTTTAGTCAATGCAGAGCATATTGCGCAAACCGCCAATGAAGTAAACGCGGACTTGATTGTCATGGGTTCTCATGGTCGCAAAGGCTTCCAGAAAATGATTCTAGGCAGCTTTGCACAGGATGTTTTGGGTGCAAGTGAAATCCCGGTATTGATCGTGAAAAAATAATCCAGTTACTGCGCATCTTCAGGATGCGCAGTACTTATTCATTTATCTTTTCAGTTATTTTTGCAGTTCAAACAAGACATCCTGTAGCGATTCATTCATTCAAGCCATATTCGCCCTTAGCACCATAATAAATATGAGGAAGCACCATGAATAACTATGATCATATTCTCGTAGCAGTCGATGAATCCCCGATTTCCTATGCTGCCGCAGAACATGCCCTCGAGCTGGCCAAAGTTTTTCATAGCCATGTTACTTTGCTCAGTGTGATTGCAGTGGACCCCTTCACGGGCGTAGATTTCTACAAAGTTGCTCCGGCAGTCACAGACTACTTTATGCATGCAGAACAAAATGCACTTGATCGTTTAAACGAGCTAAAATTGAACTTTGTTCGTGATGGCATAGAGGTTACAACAAAAGTCGTGCATGGTATGCCACCCTCAGAAGGCATTATGCAGGCTGCAGATGAATCATCAGCTGATCTCATCATCATGGGCTCACATGGCCGTAAGGGCCTGCAAAAACTGATGCTCGGCAGCGTAGCGCAGAATGTTCTGGCAATTTCTCCAATACCTGTACTCATCGTCAGACAATAAATAATAGTACCTGATCAAAGCAGAGCCTGCGTCATGCAGGCTTTTAACGGAGCTTTTGATTGAGTTCACTTAAGAAAATTTCAGCATCAAGTTGGCTTTGAAATACTTTTTTGTATTCTCCGACCTGCTGAATAGAATGCGGCGTATATTGAATAGAAATTTCAAATAAACCATTTTCAGGATTCTTGCTGACATGTATGGCAATAATATGCTGGCTATTTAAATAAAAACCATCTTCAATTTTCACTAACATATCTTGGACAACCTCTAGTAAGTGAATCTGTAGATCCCTTTACCTAGCTTACAGCTTAATAAACAAATACTCTTTTCCGTATAATCATACTGTAACACCCTTTGATACTTGACTCGGCCTTTAGGGAAATTCAACTGTATTTAAAGACAGCATTTGAAAAAGTAAAAAAAACCGGATCATGTCGATCCGGTTTTTTAACAATGAATGTTATACGCTGAGCATACTATTGAGTGTCTCAGACACGTTTTTAGATTTGACCAGTGGCTTTAAGGTTTCAAGCTGTGCTTTCACTTCACTGCGTTGCGGTTCTGCCAAGGTATACCAGCGTGACAATACCTGTAGCAAACGTGAGCCCACGATCGGATTTTTCTCATCCAGATATTTTGCCAGACCAATAAAATGCTGTACGCCAAAGCTCCAGGTATTGACTGGGTTGGCATTCAAACCACCACTGACTGCACGAATACGGTTAGGCACCGCCAGATCATAATCCGGATGTTGGGTCAAATACGCAATCGTTGCATCCGTGGCTTTTGGATGTGCTGCCTGAACCATAAACCATTGATCCAAAGACAAGGCTTCGTCTTCAAAACGGCTATAGAAATCGGCCAGAGCTTCTTGTGCTTGTGGCGCATCATTCCAGACCAGGACTTTCAGCGCCCCTAAACGTTCAGACATATTGCCTGTATGATACCGCTCATAGGCCAAATCAAAGGCAGATGCATCTCCCTGACGAGCCATCATCGTCAGCATGATGTTTCTCAGGGCACGCACCCCCATCGCTTGCGAGAAATCAGATTGCAGATCTGGATCCAGACTCAGATAAGTTTCTTTCGCTGTTTCTCCAAAGGCACGGGCCAGAGTATGCAGCAAAGCCTCACGCTTTTCCTGAATCATGGCTGGCTGATAATCCTGATCAATACGGCTGCCCAAGTAACCTTCAGATGGTACATCAAATAGACGTGATGCCAGCAGTGGATCTTTCTCAATCATATCCGGCAAGGTATTAAGCATGGCCTGAATATAGATCTCGGCAGGTTGATCATCCAGCAGGATACGTTCAAGTAAGGTTTGGGTCGCCTGCCACTGGTTAAAACCATTGGTCTCATATTGCAACAGGAAAGCCAGTTCTTTTTCTGAATAGTCAAAGTCCAGATTTACCGGTGCAGAGAAATTGCGCAGCAAGGACACCACCGGTTTCGCTGCAACACCACTAAACTCGATCGTTGCCTCATCCTGATCAAACAGATACATGCCATCCTTAACGCCATTTTCAAAGAGTGCCTTAGAATTTAGCGTTAGCTGTTCACCGCTTTCAGCATCAAACAGTGCTAAAGCAACTGGAATTGGAACTGCTTTCAGATTCGGGTATTTGGCATGCGGTTTCAGGCTTTGCTTAAAGCTGAGACGATAGATTTGGGTCTCTACATCGTACTCAGCTTTTACTTGCAGTTTAGGCGTACCTGGCTGGTTGTACCAGGTCAGGAAGTTTGAAAGATCCACACCTGAACCTGCTGTAAGCGCGGCCACCCAATCTTCAACTGTTACCGCCTGACCATCATGACGGCGGAAATATTCATCTGTACCTTGGCGGAATTTTTCCTTGCCAAGCAAGGTCGCCATCATGCGGTTAATTTCCGCACCTTTTTCATAAACAGTGGCAGTATAGAAGTTGTTAATTTCTACAAAATGATCCGGACGCGGTGGATGTGACAATGGTCCTGAATCTTCCGGGAACTGATGCGCTTTCAGAACCGCCACATCATCAATACGCTGTACCGCAGCCGACTGCAAATCTTCCGAGAAAGACTGGTCACGGAATACAGTCAGGCCCTCCTTAAGACATAACTGGAACCAGTCACGACAGGTAATCCGGTTACCGGTCCAGTTATGGAAGTATTCATGGGCAATGACTGACCGCACCCGCATGATGGCGGCATCAGTAGTGTACTCTTCATCGGCCAGCACACATGAAGTATTGAAGATATTCAGACCTTTATTTTCCATGGCACCCATGTTGAATGCACTGGTCGCCACAATCATGTAGTTATCCAGATCATAAGGCAGACCATAATGCTCCTCATCCCAGCGCATGGAATGTTTGAGCGCTTCCATGGCAATCTTGCATTTTGGAATATCTTTTTCTTCTGCATAGATTTCCAGAGCCACATTGCGGCCTTCCGCAGTAACATAATGATCTTTCATCACGGCCAGATCACCAATCACACAGGCGAACAAATAGCTCGGTTTTTTGGTCGGATCCTGCCAGATGGCATAGTGACGATTGGCATCTACTTCACCGGTTTCCAGCAGGTTACCATTCGCAAGCAAGACCGGATATTTCTTGTCTGCCTCTACACGCGTCGTAAAGACCGACAACACATCAGGACGGTCTGGATAGAAAGTAATTTTACGGAACCCTTCTGGTTCATTTTGGGTCACAAACAGATCTGAACTGGCCTGATATAAACCTTCCAGCATCGTATTACTTTCAGGATGGATTTTAACCACAATTTCAAGTGATACCTGATCAGGTGCATTGGCAATGACCAGCTGTTCAGCATCCAGGTGGTAGTCACTGGCATTCAGGGTTTGACCATTTAACCGAATCGATTGCAGTTCCAGATCGCGGCCAAGCAGAACCAGATCACCAGCAGTCTGACGCTGCATCTCGAGCTTGCTGCTGACCAGACTGTGATCACTGTAGACTTGAATATTCAGGTCTACAGAATCGACGACAAAGGAAGGTTTTTGATAGTCTTTTAAATAAATGGTTTGATCCGCTTCGATCACCGGGTTTGCCGCAATATTCATGTCCTGTCCTAATCTTTTATCGTGTTCGACATTGTTCATGTCAAAATCATACGCCAAGTTTGAAACGCTGTCTGTGCATTTGTATTGTCAGATCTAATATGGGCATTTCATGCACCACTTTCAATGCATTCTGCCTAAATGGGCAGCACTCCGCTCTACATAAGAAATATCTGTGCCATAAAAATAGTCAGGATCATAATTTCTTACATTTTCATAAACAACTGATTTAAAAATATATAATTTTATTTGCAGAGTACCGCATAAATCCAGATTAAAAAATGAGCACACTTCTTGCTACAGTTAAACTGTGTTTTTCCACACTTCCAATGAAAGAATAATGATAACGATGATGAGGTGAGTCATGTATTTAAAACAGCATGTAATACGGATCGAAAATATTAAAACTTTGCAGACTCTGGATCAGGCCAATATTGACCATAAAGTGATTGCACTGCTGATGAGCTGTGAAGGCATTCCGCTTCAGGCCCATGAAGTGACTGCCATTCTTAACACCTACGATGCACTCGGTGCCAAAAAAGTACCCTCTAAAAAGGTTCAAGCCTTAATTCATGCCAAAAACCTTGGAGAGCAGGACGATACTTTACCCTGCCCGGTTTAAAAAGTGTCATTTCATGTTTTAAAATCAGAGCTACTTCGGTAGCTCTTCTTCTGTTTGTGTGGCTGTTTTTGATTTTAAAAAATTGCGCCAGTCCACTACGTTTGCATCTCATCAGCCGTGTATAATCAAATGCCCGACCATTCTAGAGTTGCCCGCAACCATGGTATTCAGTGTTCTGCAAAAACAGCTTGATGAAAGTACTCACTGCCCATTGTGTAAGGCATCGATGTATTGGATTGAGGCAGAACAATATGATCAGGAGCTGAGCTATCATGAATGCAGCCATTGCCAGCATCAGCTTTATTCCGATCAAAAGCACAATTGTTATTGTGAACACTGTCTGGCACAGCGTAAACGCATGCTCAAGGAAGTCCGCTTACAGGAAAACCGTCAATATCATAAAAAACAGGATCGACCGGTTCTTGAGCTCAATCAGCTCAGTTTTATCAATAAACTGTTTTTACTCGCGATTCTGGATGAACAGGTGCAGGAATATAGCCAGCACCGCGAATATATTGACTGGCATCAAATTCGATATTATTCCATCAGTCCAAATTATCTGTTTCAACATGGTCTGGTGAAAAGCCTGATCCGGGATCAGGTGCTGATTCCCAAAGATGTCCAGCAGGAAAACCTGCACTATTATATTAATGTGCGTCTGGATGGCTATTCTGAGCCCACCCTATTCAGCATTACCCAGCAGCTGCGCAATTGGTTTTATCAAAACCTGAGCCAAGGTGTGCCCTTTAAAAGTGCAGATGAAGTCAAAGATGCACTCTATTGCCTGCTGTATGAAGAAATCATTCAGTTTGCCCAATTCTATTGCCGTAGCTGGAATGTGCAGATTGCCGGAAATCAGAGCTTTCAGACTTTTTGCTATCGTCTTTTGGATGTACTGGCTGTGGGACAGATTTATTATCTGGTACAAACGGGACTTGAATATCTGTACAAGCAAAAAGCTCTTAAGCCACGCAATGAAAATTTTATTAATACTAATCTGCTAAAAAAAACCTTGCAGCAGTACCGGGAACGTTCCATCACGGAAAAATGGGAAACCTCTACTTTGCCTCGCCCACCTCAACTGGCATTTAGCAAGATGAGCGAAATCCTGTTTTATCGTTTTCTGGGCTATGATGAAAATATCTTCTTTCAGCCAGTGTGGCGTTCGTGGCACAAGATCGAACCTCGCCTGAAATTTTATTCCCAGAAACGTTGTATGCACTGCGGCTCACAGGAACTGTCGGTGGATTATGATGCCAGTGACTATGTCAGCCTGTTCTGTCGTAGCTGCAAGCATCAAGACCATTATTTTACCCGCTGACCGAATAGACAACTTATCTTCCACTTTTATAAATGACCATGATGACGACTTCGATGCAAGCATTACAGCAAACACTTCTGGACCAGATCTGTGAAGCCTGGTTGAAACTTCAGCAACAGCAGCCCTTGGTGCATATCATGACCAATACGGTGGCCAGCAACTATGTCGCCAATATTGTACTGGCTGCACATGCGTCTCCGGCCATGATCGACAATCCGTTTGAAGCTGAAAGTTTTGCCAAGATTGCAGCAGCAATCAGTCTGAATCTGGGCACACCGACGACAGAACAGGTTCATGCGATGCAGATTGCTGCGGAAACTGCACATCAGCTGCAAAAACCTTGGGTGCTTGATCCGGTCGGTTATGGAACAGTTCTGCACTGGCGTTCAGGCATCGCAGATCAGTTGATGCATTTCCATCCTGCCATTTTGCGTGGTAATGCCTCTGAAATTGGTGCTTTGGCCGGCAAGCAGATTGAGTCCAAAGGTGTGGACAGTACGGTAGACAGTGCGGATGTTTATTTACAGGCGCAAAGTTTGCTGGATTATTGTGAATGTATCGCGATCTCCGGTGAATCCGATTACATTATTTCTAGAGACTATCCTGTGATACAGGTGTCAGGCGGTTCTGCTTTACAGCCCCGAATCACGGCGATGGGATGTGCGCTCGGTGCACTGATTGCTGCATATAGCGCAGTAACGTCTCCCGCCGTTGCTGCATTAACGGCACATGTACATTTTGCCATTGCCGGTCAATTGGCATTTGAACGCGCACAACAGTTAGGCAATTTTAATGTCGCCTTTCTGGATGAAATCCATCAACTCAATACTGAAACAATCCGACAATACGCAAGCTTCAAAATTCTGCCGGAATCCATTTAGTTTATTGGCTACTTTACGGGGTGTGTAGGTTTAAATAGGTGAACACGCCCCTATCTAGTTTACCTACTTCTTTTATATCCATATCGATAGAAATCTTCTATTTGAGTCTTATGTGCCAAGCATTTTGATAAATGCTTTGCTTGATGAGCAGAGCTTCATGAAATTTATATATCGATTTCCTTAAAAAGCATATCTTCTTTAATTAAGATATCTTTGCATAAGGTTAATTTAGTTCATGTGAATTGTAGTTTATTTTCTTATTCCTATTTAAATAGGACTTTTAAGTTTTGATTAACAGGCTGTATGAATCCACACCCAATGCCTGATCATGCTTATTTTTAACGATCGATTTGACCTCTTTTGGCTTGAATTTTTTAGTCTAATACCAGCATATTTAGCTCAATTTGGAACTTGAAATATAGTATGAATAAACTGATAAAAATCAGTTTAAACAAAGGCTCATATTATTTTAATAAACCAGATTCAACAGACATACATTAAAAAAAGCCAGCTGCCACTCAAGCAACTGACTTTTAGAATTTGAACAAATAACGTGTTTAAAACACCTGTTTAACCTGCGTAATGAATGCTGACCGACTTGATACGATTGCTTTCAATTTCAGTGACTTTGAACTGCACACCTTGATAATTTAACTCGGTGCCCACTTCAACCGTACTGTTGGTTTTATCTAGAATCAGACCTGCCACACTAATATAACCAGCATCTTCATCAATCAGATCAATCATGCCAAGTTCTAGCTCAAGCTGATACAGGTCTAACATGCCCGATGCGATCCAGTGCGTATCATCGATTTTAACTAGATCTAGCTGTTCATCAGCATCCGGGAATTCACCGGCAATTGCTTCAAACACATCCAGCGGTGAAATCAGACCCTGTACATTACCAAATTCATCGCTGACCAGAACCAAAGAACCCTTAGAAGTACGCAAGGTATTGATCGCATCAATAACTTTCATTCTTTCAAAGATATAAATTGGACGATGACGTTTGATCAGTGCTTTTAATTCTTCTGGCTCTTCCAGTACATCCAGTAATTCTTTTGCACGTACTACGCTAATGACCTTATCCAGGCTACCGCGACATACCGGGAACAGGCTGTGTGGAACGGAAAGAATTTTTTCACGGATCTCTTCTGGACTATCTTCCAGATCGACCCATGAAATCTGGCTTCGGGGCGTCATGATCGAAGCGACTGAACGCTCTGCAAGGGTAAGCACCCCACCAATCATATAACGCTCTTCATCTGCAAAGGTTTCTTGTGCCTCATTATTTTGAGTATCAGTCGTCTCCAGCTTACCGCCCATCAATTTCAGAATCGAGTCAGCCGTACGATGACGCAAAGGGATCTTCGATTCATGTTTAGCAGCATTACGCTGACCGAACTGGTTAAATGCTTCGATTATGATCGCGACACCAATACCTGAATAGATATAGCCTTTTGGAATATGGAAGCCAAAACCTTCTGCAATCAGACTGATACCAATCAAAAGCAGGAAACTTAAACACAGAATCACCACGGTTGGATGACGGTTCACAAAGTTGGTCAATGGTTTCGATGCCAGTAGCATCACTCCCATTGCGACAATCATAGCAGCCATCATGACATAAATATTGTCGACCATACCAATTGCGGTAATCACTGAATCTAAAGAGAAAACAGCATCTAAAACAACAATCTGTGCAACAACGGCAGTGAAACTTGCATATACCACGTTGGTAGATACTGTGATTTCAGGTTTGCCTTCAATTTTTTCATGCAGCTCAGTAACGGCCTTATACACCAGGAACAAGCCACCAAATAACAAGATCAGGTCCCGACCGGAGAAGGTCCAGTCAAACACAGTAATCAATGGTTGTGTCAAAGTGACCAACCAGGCAATGGCAAATAACAGACCTAGACGCATGAATAATGCGAGTGACAAACCGACAACACGCGCTTTATCGCGTTGTTCAGGAGGAAGTTTTTCAGCCAGAATGGCAATGAAGACTAGGTTATCAATACCTAAAACAATTTCGAGAATAATAAGAGTAATTAAACCTACCCAGATTCCGGGATCTAATAAAAATTCCATTAGAGAATTACCCCGTTCGAGTAAGCTAGAAATAGAGATGGAAGATCAACGCACGGCGAGGGATCCATTAAAATAAAACCTATGCAACTTAAGACCATTCCATTATGCATAAACTGAATATTTTGTAATGTATTAATTTACAAAAAAATTACATGGTCATAGGGTTATAGCGGCTTTTTAACTACCTAGCAGATGCTGAAATTGATTAATTTCAAGTTTTTCTACATAACTTATTATAATTTAATGAAAAATCATCATAAGTTAACTATAGATAGATTATCCCTCTTATTTTTAATGTGATTTGAGAAGTGAACTATAAAATATTTTTTCATTGAAGGAACAATCACTTAAAAGTTTAGCTTCGAATGAGCAGTCTAGGAAGTTCTCTAAACTACTTTACCGTCCTCTCCTCCTAATCAGTTAATTTATTAAAATACAATATATTATACGAAAACTTATTTGGAGCGCCTGATGAGTAATCATCAAGTGTCCTACAACACTTTTCTACAAGCCAAATATCCAATGAAGAATTAAATTTTAACAAAATGTTATCGCCTTTTATCTGATTTTAATGAGCAATCCCTACTCCTGAAAGGGCTGACGTGCAGAACTCGTCAATATCTTGGGCTGTTAAGCAAAACTAAAAAGTGTCAGGACCTTAACATTTTTAAAATAAAGGTTGAAACATGCATAAACTTTTTCATAAAATGAACGGGCCCTAGAAAAATAAATACAAGGAACATTTCATGACTAAAAAATATGCAAAATTTTTGCCGTGTACGGAAGAATTTAATTTAGAAAACTTTCCATATTATTGGGTAACTCAGGTTCATGCTCAATACGTCCTTAATGTCGACCATGCACTTAAAAAGTATGGTGTTGACAATTCACGTCGCCGCATTCTTCTTGCCTTAAAATCCAAACCGCATGCCAGTGTTTCTGACTTATCAGAGATGGTTGTCTCTAAAATGTCGACCACGACGAAAATTGTTTACCGCTTAAAAGATGAAGGTCTGGTTGAAACCTATTCATGTGAGGATGATGCACGGATTACCCGGGTGATTTTGACCGAAAAAGGCACGCAAATGACCCATAAGATCAATGACCTGACCAATGTTGTCCTGGAACAGTCCTTTGAAGGCCTGACACCTTTGCAAATTGAAAAAACCATGGAAAGTTTACGTCATATTTTTAAAAATTTAGCTCGTTAAGAGTCTCATTTTTTATTTTAAATAGACGCTGGCGAATTTCTTACATACTTTTAATAATAAATAATTCGCCAGAGCTTTCTAAGAATCAAAAAAGTTTAGTTGCGCACTGACTTTTTTGATTTTTTCTTTAGGTACATGTGAACATTCAAACTCTTCTACCGGAAAACCCTCTACAAAGCTGTGAATAGCTGGATGACCTAGTGTTAACCATTCTTTTAGGCGCTCTTGAGGAATTACAATCACCGATCGTTTGACATTACCCGGCTCATGAAATTCTTTCATCATTGGATGATTAATTGCATCCATGGTTATCATGCTGGCCGAGCGTATAATTTCTCCTTGTATCCGAGCAATCTCATAGATGGCCGCGATAAAAGTTGCGTGACCATCTTTACGTCTTATTCCCCAACGTTGCGGCTTATTGTCGAAATATTTCGACTCATAAAATTCTGATACCGGGATGACACCAAAATGACACTTGGCAGTAGCTTCAGCAAAGGTAGGCTTTTCAAGTAAAGTTTCATTTCTGGCATTATAGGTTTTGGTTCCTATTTTTTTATCTTCTGCCCATTTCGGAATAAGACCAAAGTTCACCAACCGCCACTCTGGTCCTTGAGCTGAATGAAATAAAAGTGGTGTGGCATAATTGGGATAGACCTCTTCTGGATATTCAAAAGAAATTTCTGGCAACTCCAGATTATGCAACTGCTCTAGGGTTAAAGGTTTAAAATTGGCGCACATGCTTCATCAGATAAATCATTTGATTTACAGATTATAACTTGGCGCCTGCAGTGAACCTGTATGGATTATAGGTAAGTTTATATTATTTACTATTATTCACTTGGAACCGTCAGCCAGTGCGTGCGGGTAAATTCTTCAAAAATCCAGCGTCCATTAAAACGTCCCAGTCCTGAATTTTTCTCCCCCCCAAAAGGTGCGTTCGGCTGGTCTGCAACACTAATCCCATTAATATGCGTCATACCAATATCCAGTTGTGCCGCAAAAGCAGTGCCTCGCTCGATGTTTGAAGTACATACGGCACTGGACAAACCAAAATCGGTTGCATTGGCCAGCTCTAAAGCATGTGCTTCATCACGGGCTTTTAGGATAGGTAAAATCGGTCCAAAGCTTTCTTGTTGTGCCAGATCGGAATTTTCAGCGACATCAATAAAAATATGCGGAGAAACCAGATTTCCTTCAATGCCTCCTTCATAGACCAGTTGCGCGCCCTGCTCGCTGCCCGTTTGAATGATCTGCTGATGTTTCTTGACCTGACTCTGATTAATGATTGGTCCGATCACGGTATCTTCCAGATTTGGATCGCCCACCGGAATCATTTTAACCCGATCCAGAAGCTTATCTACATATGCATCATGGATAGAGGCATCGACAATAACCCGGTTGGTACTCATACAAATTTGCCCCTGATGCAAAAAACGCCCCATCAAGGTCAATTCAACAGCCAAATCAAGATCAGCATCATCCAGAATGACCAAAGGTGCATTGCCACCCAGCTCCAGCGCCAGACGCTTGATTCGGGAACTGGCTAAAGCTTTGCTACCGACACTTTTTCCCACTTCAGTCGAACCGGTAAATGAAATCATTTTAGGTACCGGATGCTCAACAAAATAATCCCCGATTTCACTGCCAGCACCCGCAACAATGTTCAGCGCACCTGCAGCCAATCCTGCTTCTTCAAAGAGTTTGCCGATTAATGTACCGCCAGTCACCGGAGTATCACTGGCTGGCTTCAGTACCACTGTATTGCCACAGGCAATTGCTGTTGCCACTGAGCGTAAAGACAAATGAAATGGAAAGTTCCATGGGCTAATGACAGCAATCACACCTAAAGGCTTACGCAAAACTAAACTTTTACGTGCCGGATCCTTGCTTTCCAGCTGTTCTGTTTGGATCCGGTCTGGAAAAGCCAGACTTTCCTGAATAATGCCTAAAGCAGCATTTATCTCAAGACCTGCCTTAATACGTGTACTACCAGATTCAATGATCAGCCAGTCAATTATTTCATCACGACGCTGCTGAATAATTGAGATCACATTTTGCAGCACTGTTTTACGTACTTCAATGGATTTCAAGGCACCTTGCTGGAAAGCCTGCGCTGCTGCGGTATAAGCACTGTCGACATCAACAGAACTGGCCGCTGGCATACTAAAAATTTCACTCTGGGTGTAAGGATTAATATTTTTTATAGTTCTGGTTGAAGTACCGGCTTGCCACTGGCCATGAATAAACTGCTGGTCTAAATTTTGATATACCGTCATCATTTTATTGTTTCCTGGAATACTTTTCCTCACTTTAAGAGTTCGGCTAGAAAATTTCCAGTCAGAACGACAACGGCTTACCATTAGACAATAAAAAAGCCTCCGAAGAGGCTTTTTCAATTAGACAGGATTAGTCACCTGTATAACCTTTCAGTTTTAAACGCGCTGCATGTAAAAGCGGTTCGGTATAGCCTGATGGCTGCTCACCACCTTTAAAGATCAAGTCAGATGCTGCCTGGAATGCAATATTATTGGCAAAGTCATCAGACATTGGCGTGTAAAGTGGATCATTGGCATTTTGCTCATCCACAATTTTTGCCATACGTTGCATAACTTCTTCTACCTGCTCACGACTTACGATACCGTGACGTAACCAGTTAGCAACATGTTGCGAAGAAATACGGAGTGTTGCACGGTCTTCCATTAAACCGACATCATTAATGTCTGGCACCTTAGAACAACCCACGCCTAAGTCTACCCAACGCACGACATAACCTAGAATACCTTGACAGTTGTTTTCAAGCTCTTTGAGCTTCTCTTCTTCTGTCCAGTTGGTATCTTTTGCAAGCGGTGGCGTTAACAAGTCATCAAGTGGCAATGCTTCAGTCGCAAGAAGCTCTTTCTGACGGTTTGCCACATTAATTTGATGATAGTGAATCGCATGAATCACCGCACCTGTTGGAGAAGGTACCCATGCACAGCTTGCGCCCGCTTCAGGATGCTCGGTTTTGGTCTTGTACATGTCAAGCAGCATGTCTGGTTTTGGCCACATGCCTTTACCAATTTGTGCTTTACCACGTAGACCTGCTTGCAAACCAATCATCACGTTACGGTTTTCGTATGCTGGGAACCATACCTGGCCTTTGATCTCGCCCTTACGTACAAAGGGACCTGCTTCCATGAAGGTATGGATTTCGTCACCAGTACGGTCCATGAAGCCTGTGTTAATGAAGATGGTACGGTCTTTAGCTTGAGCGATACAGTTCTTTAAGTTCACAGAAGTACGACGTTCTTCATCCATAATCCCGATTTTTAATGTCTTCGCAGGTAAGCCAAGTGCCTGTTCAGCACGCTCAAACAGTTCAACCGCAAATGCAACTTCTTCAGGACCATGCATTTTTGGCTTCACGATGTACATCGAACCCTTACGTGAGTTCTTGATCATGTTTTCGCCGCGAATGTCAGCAATAGTAAGAAGCGGAGTCACCAAAGCATCCATGATGCCTTCATAAATTTCTTCACCATCCACCAGGATCGCTGGGTTGGTCATCAAGTGTCCCACGTTACGAAGTAACATCAACGAACGACCGTGAACCTTAGTTTCACCACCTTCAACATTTTTGAAAGTACGGTCTTCATTTAGTTTACGTGTAACAGTTTTGCCATTTTTTTCGATGGATTCTTCCAGCGTACCGCGCATCAGGCCTAACCAGTTACGGTAACCTTCAACTTTCTCTTCAGCATCTACTGCTGCAACCGAGTCTTCCAAATCTTGAATGGTAGTTACAGCTGCCTCAAGTACCACATCTTTTACGCCAGCAGCGTCAGTTTGACCAATCGGGCTAGTGGCATCAATTTGAATGATGGCATGCAGGCCGTTGTTTTTTAAAACAACCTCTGTTGGTGCAGAGGCTTCACCGTTATAACCTACAAATTTAGACGCATCTGCAAGCGTTGTGGTTGAACCATCTTTCAGGGTTACAACCAGTTTACTGCCTTCAACCGCGTATTGAGTCGCATCGGCATGTGAGCCTTGCGCCAGCGGGAAAGTTTCATCCAAGAAGTTTTTCGCAAATGCGATAACTTTCTCACCACGTTTCGGGTTATAGCCTTTGCCCTTTTCTGCGCCATCTTCTTCAGAGATCACATCAAAGCCATAAAGTGCATCGTACAATGAACCCCAACGTGCATTCGCTGCATTCAGGCAGTAACGTGCATTACGTACTGGTACGACCAACTGTGGACCTGCCAATACTGCAATTTCTTCGTCTACATTTTCAGTGCTGATTTGAAAATCTTCTACTTCTGGTAACAAGTAGCCAATTTCAGTCAAGAAAGCTTTGTAAGTTTGTAATTCAAATGTGTTATTGCGGTGCCATTCATCAATTTTTGCCTGAATGTCATCACGCTTAGCCAAAAGTGCTTTATTTTTAGGGCTAAGATCAACAACGACTTGTTCAAAGTTCTTCCAGTATGTTTCGCTGTCCAAACCAGAACCTGGTAGTGCTTCATTTTCGATAAAATCGTAAAGTTCTTTAGCAATCGCTAACTTGCCTTTTTGAATACGTGCAGTCATTGTCTTTCCTGATATTGCTACTTTTTATACAAGAGATTCTAGTATACCGATTAAAATCTAGCTGAATAGTATTATCACATTGCTAAATACTGAGCATTTTTTCCAATATGAATACCCTCATAAACATATTTGATTCAGCTCAGCCACAATTAGATATCATTATGCTAAATACCCTAATGACAGTGTATAAAGTTTTCGAAATGTAGAAATTAGACTTAAGTTCAGATTTTCGAGCAAAA
Source organism: Acinetobacter sp. SFA (assembly GCF_001647535.1). Taxonomy (NCBI): domain Bacteria; kingdom Pseudomonadati; phylum Pseudomonadota; class Gammaproteobacteria; order Moraxellales; family Moraxellaceae; genus Acinetobacter; species Acinetobacter sp. SFA. The sequence continues at coordinate 148,546 of NZ_LSZI01000020.1, forward strand.
ATTATGCATTCTAGTTATACACGATCATATTTAGATCAAGATTAAGCCATGTTTGATCAGGCTTGTCGATAATTTAAGTACCTATTTTTATAAAAAAAGCGCCAGTAAATAACCAGCGCTTTTATTGTTATTCTTCGTTTAAAGAGACTATTTTCTCGATCTGACGATGTTCTGAATTCAGGTATTCATCCGACTGCATTTCCAGCAAACGGGAACGGGTTCGTTCAATTTCAAAAGCCAGCTTCTCTCCCTGATAAATATCCACAATATTATCTTCCGAGGTCAAGAGCAACTTGACGCCGCGGTCATAAAATTCATCTACCAGATAAATAAAACGGCGCGTGCCATCACTCAGAAAATCGGTTAGATGGGGAACATTGCTGACCAAAACAGTATTATAAATATTGGCGATTTCAATAAAATCAGCCGGGCTACGTGGTTTTAAACATAGCTCAGAGAATTCACACCACAATACATCTTCGGTATGTGCTACGGTTTCAACAATACGGTTGTTGATAATAATCGGTTCTTCAGAGCGTGTTTGAGTCTGGGTTAAAGCATTAAAGCGTTGCGCAATCCAGTTTTTATGATCATGCGTTAATGGAAATTTAAACAGTTGTGCCTGTTTTAAAACCCGTAAACGGTAATCGACTCCGGCATCTACATTCAATACCACACAGTTTTTCTTGACCAGTTCAATCGTTGGCAAGAAACGGTCGCGGTGAATGCCGTTTTTATATAACCCGTCTGGTGCAATATTAGAGGTAGCGATCAAGGTAATGCCGCGCTCAAACAGCTTCTGGAATAAATCGCTCAAGATCATTGCATCTGTCACATTCGATACAAAAAACTCATCAAAACAGATGACCACGGCTTCTTTATAAATCCGGTCCGCCACAATATCTAGCGGATTACGCTGCCCGGATAACTTATTTAATTCACGATGCACATGCTGCATAAAATGATGAAAATGCATCCGGGTTTTACGGCGAAACGGAATGGAATCATAGAACTGGTCCATGAGCCAGGTTTTGCCACGCCCCACCCCACCCCACATATATACCCCTTTCGGAGATGTCTGACGGCGAAAACGGCGGAATGCTTTTTTCGATGCCTTAAAGCGCTGAATCAATTCCAGCCAGACACGATTCAGTTCATGTACTGCCATCGCTTGTGTTTCATCAGGCATAAACTGTCCAGAAGATATTGCTTGTGCATAACGTTCTGCAGGAGAAATCGGACTAAAGGCGGTGCTGTGCTGTGAATTAAAATCGGACATAGAATTTCGTACTATTTGGGATCAATTTAATTATAACGGAGTTTAATCAACACGCTATAACACTTTGGCATAAACAAACTTAGGCTATTTTATATATTGCCGAGGACTTTGCCCAAACCAGCGTTTAAAGGCATGGTTAAAAGCGGCAGGCTCGGAATAGCCCAATAATTCTGCAATCATTTCAATCGAATACTGCTTATATTCAATTAATCGCAAAGCTTTATCTTTAATAATCTCTTCACGAATCTGCTTATAACTGGTATCACATTGCTGTAACTGATGCCGCAAGGTCCGTTCCGGAATATTCAGTGCCTGCGCAGTTTCAGCCATACTTGGCATCAGACCGCTTTGGATTTCCAGATAATCCTGCACCCGCTGCACCACAGTCGGTGTCTTTTCGTCCTCCTGCAACCGTTCCAGTTCAGCCAGACATTTGGCTTCATAGACTGCAAAAGTTTCCTCATCCTTCGAGGGAATTTTAATATCCAGAACCGCTTCATCAAACCAGAATGCCGCCCGAGGTGCATCAAACTGTACCTGATTACCATAATAATCATGATAGATCTTTAAGGTATTCGGATTTGCCGGATAGGCAAATGGCAACTCAATCCGCAAATCAGGTTTGGATAAACCCATCATTTTGTAAATTTCCCGGATAAACTTAAAAGTTCCGGAAATCTCCGCCTGTGCCAGCAACATTCCCAAATGATCATCTAGCTGCTTGGCTCGATAACATAGCGCACTATAATGTTCGCTGTGCTCCAAAGCCAATTGACCGGTCAGATGCGTCAACTGCTGAAAACGGATCACCTGATTCAGTGCATCACGTACCGTAGGGCTCGTCACCAGCAACATGAGTAAGGGACCATAGCCTGCCAAGGCATAATGCTGGCCAATCAACAATCCTTGTTCAGGCTGAATTTCCTGCCCCACTACCTTGAGCACATCATTTTCCAGACTCGGATGGATAATCGAGCTTGGATCAAAGGCATCTACACGCAGCCCAATGTTTTGCAGTTTCTGATCGACCTGCATGCCAGCCTTACGCATCCCTTGAATCAAATACATCAGACTGAGAACAGAACGTTTCATAACCATACAAGTACAATGTGATTTCTCTAGTTGTACTATAAAAATAATATGCCGGCTATTGCCGTTTAGATCAATTTTCTGTCTAATCACCAAGGAGCAGATTACGATAAATATCCACATTAAAATAAGCAAGGAATGTACAAATGCTAGATCACGCCACTGCTACAGGCTCCCATCCCCATACCAAAGTTGCCATTATTGGAGCCGGTTTCGGCGGTATTGCCATGGCAATACGTTTACAGCAACATGGTATTTATGACTTCGTTATTCTGGAAAAAGGAAGTGATTTTGGTGGGACTTGGCGAGATAACCAATATCCGGGAGCAGCCTGTGATGTGCAATCACATTTGTATTCCCTGTCATTTGCCCCAAAAAGCAATTGGTCCAGGCGTTATGCTGAAGCACCAGAAATATTTTCTTATATTCAGGATCTGGTAACTGACTATAATCTCCGTGCTTTCTGCCGTTTAAATACTGAAGTTCTGGCTGCACATTACCAGGCAGATCGCTGTCTATGGCAATTACAGCTTCAGGATCAAAGTATCCTTGAAGCCCAGTTCGTTATCTTCGCTTCTGGGCCATTGCATATTCCCCAAATCCCACATATACCCGGTATTGAGAAATTTCAGGGCAAAGTCTTTCATTCCGCACAATGGGATCACACATATGACCTGGATGGCAAAAATGTTGCTTCAATCGGGACAGGTGGTAGCGCGATTCAATATATTCCGGAAATCGCTCCACAATGCAAACAACTTTACGTCATGCAACGTACAGCGGCCTGGGTCATTCCTCGTGATAAACGTATCTACTCCGACTTTGAAAAGAAAGTATTTAAAAAATATGACTGGTTTCGAAAGTTACATCGCACCCGCCTGTATTGGTCAAATGAATCGCGTGTCGTACCGATTGTCAAACCTGGCATTATGAAATTCACCCAAAAACTGGCAGAACTGCTGATTAAATATGAGGTTAAAAATCCTGAATTGGCCAAACAACTGACTCCCGATTACATCATGGGCTGTAAACGCATTCTGGTTTCAAACCGCTACTTTCCGACTTTTAACCGCCACAATGTAGAACTGGTGACCGAGAAGATTCAGGAACTGACTGAACACAGTATCATTACACAAGATGGAAAAGAGCGGCCGATTGACTGTCTGATTTATGGTACCGGATTCATTACAGATCCACGTATCTATATGAAGAATTTTCAATGCACCGGACTCCATGGTGCAGAGCTGAATGACGTCTGGAAACAAGGCGCTGAAAGCTATTATGGAATTTGTGTAAAAGATTTTCCAAACCTGTTTCAGTTATTGGGACCCAATACTTTATTGGCGCACAATTCTGTGATTTTTATGATCGAGGCGCAAGTTGAGTATATCTTGCAGCTCATACAACTGGTTGATCAATCTCATAGTGATGCCATCATGGTCAAAGAGCAGGCGCAAGATACATTTAATCAGCAGGTGCAACATATGTTTGAAAAGACTGTTTGGCAATCTGGCTGTGTAAGCTGGTATCAGCAGAAAGGTGGTAAGAATTTCGCCTTGTGGCCGACTTATACCTGGAAATACTGGCTAAAAACCAAAAAAATCAATGCTGCAGATTATCAATTATTCAATAAACTTACCTAAAAGACTTTAGCATCCGATATCAAGCGATGGCATAATTTAAAGGTAAATTTTTCAATCCATTAAACTTATGCAATCGCTCTGGCTCATCTTTCAGCTTCTATTCTGTCTAGCACTCGGTTTTGCTATCGCAAAACGAATTCCGCAACCTATTATTAAAATCTGTTTCAAGCTATTGCCCTATTTTAGCTATGTATTATTGATTGCAATTGCCTTTGAATTTTCACAGCTTGTCGATGAATCACAGCATCCTCTCCAGATTCTGAGCACCTCGATCAGTATTGCCTTTCTGACTTCACTCGGTGCTTTTGCATTTTGTTATCTTCTATTTAAATGGGCAGGTTATCTTCCTAGTTCCGGTCGGGTATCCGTCGACCTGGTGCTTAAATCCCTACTGAACATGAGCTATGCCTTTTTGGCTCTCGCCGGCGGATACTTTTTACATGCAGGCTTGAGTCTATTTGATCTGTCCCTGCAAATCAGCACCTGGCATTTATTACTGGTATTTATGTTCATGATTGGCCTAGATCTGGCCAACTCACCCTTAGATCGATCCTGGTTAAATTTTAAAATTCTACTGGTCCCGATCGGTTGTATTTTTGGTTCATTATTTGCAGTCATCGCATATTCATTCTGGAATACCCAGATGGATCTGAAAGATTTGATCATGCTGTCACAAGGCTATGGCTTTTATTCGATGTCAGGCGTCGTTGTCACGGAACTTCGTAACGCTGAACTCGGCAGTATCGCCCTGATGAATGACCTGTTTAGAGAAATTTTTGCCATTTTACTGATGTATTGTATGGGCTGGAGATATCCAAGATCTGCGATTTCAGCAGCGGGTGCAACTGCAATGGATGTGACTTTACCGATGGTTAAACAGGCGTGCGGGCATGATTTTATTCCGCATGCTATGGTCAGCGGTTTCATTTTGTCACTGTTAGCACCAGTCATGGTAAGTGTACTGGCAGTGATTTAATTACTTTATCGCTTTCTCACTCTCTTCCCTGAGTCAGTTTTAAAGCAGGGTTTTAAAACGAAACACAAACAAGGAGGCTGAGAGGGCTGACTAAAAACTTAAATCAATATCACTTAAGGCATCGCCTACTGTTTCAACAACATCCGAAACCAGACTGATAGCATCAGATGCCAAACTGACCACATCAATTCCCGCTGTCCAATCTGTTGAGCTTGCCTGTTATTGCTGCTGTTCTTGTTGCTGAAGCTGTTCCGCCTGTTGAACACTTTGAATCAGATCATTCTGTTCCTTTTCTGAAGGTAATTCAGATGCATTCATAGGTTTTCCTTTAATTATTATTGATATTTTCTGAATATATAAAAAAAGCCTTTCATTGGAAAGGCTTTTTGTTGGTCAAATCATATTACAAGGTATCTAGAATATCTTTTAAGGTTTGGCGCATATTTTTAGACTGGGTAATCGGACGACCAATCACCAGATGCGTTGAACCATCTAGCATCGCCTGTTTTGGTGTCACAATACGTTTCTGGTCATCTGCATTTGACCCTTCTGGACGAATGCCGGGTGTCACTAATGCAAAGTCTTTTCCAATCGTTTCACGCAACATTTTTGCTTCTTGAGCTGAGCAGACCACACCATCTAGACCACTGTCTTTGGTCAGCTGAGCCAGACGTTTTACATGCTCATTGGGTTCAATATCCAGACCAATATCCTTTAAGTCTTCACGGCCCATCGAGGTAAGAACTGTGACGGCAATCAACTGAGTCTTATAATTACCTGCTTTTAACCGCTCTACACAGGTTTCCATCATTTTACGGCCACCTGAAGCATGTACATTGACCATCCACACTCCCAGATCTGCTGCCGCGCATACTGCCTGTGCTGTTGTATTTGGAATGTCATGAAATTTCAGATCCAGAAATACATCAAAACCTTTATCTTGAAGTGCTTTGACAATGATTGGCCCCTCATGGGTAAATAACTCTTTGCCAATCTTTACTCGACATAAAGCAGGATCTAGCTGTTCCGCAATCGTTAAGGCATCAAATTGGCTTTTAGCATCCAGTGCAACGATGATACTCATGAGTAGACCCTTCAAATTGACAAAATTAAGATATTATACGGACTAAGCTCATGCCGACCAAGAATATTTTCACAAAATATACTTGGTAATTCAAACTAAGTTATTTATTTATATAATTTTAAATAGTATTTTAGCTATAATTATATATAGATAAATAATAAAAAACGCCTTTAAAGCTAAGTTAAAAGGCGTTTAATTAAAATTGGCAATATAAAATGTTTAAAAACAACTTTTGCCTGGCACTTTCACCTAAAGTGGTGTCGATGGTCGGTCATTAGAATTAATATCTAACACAGTTTTTTCATGCCGGGTATGGACGGCTGCTTCAGCAGCCATTAACTTGGCTGAATTCAATTGTTCTTTACGTAGGTGTTCAATGTCTTTACGAAGCCTTTTAATTTCCCAATTCGCCTGAAAAACCCTGAAGATCTGAACACCTAATAACAGGCCCAAAACTACACCCAAAGATAAAGTGAGGAGAAGTAATAATCCCAGGCGCATTGCTGGAACTTGAGTAAATAACAAGTCCACTGACAATTCAGTACCATTTTGCAGAACTAAAGCTAATGAATAACCAAACAGTACTAATAATAGAATGACCAGAACGTAACGCATGAGCACCCCGTATATTTACAATTATTTTTGTGCAGACTCGTTTACCGCATCACGAAGTGCCTTACCTGGTTTGAAGTGCGGAACTGCTTTTGCAGCCACTTCTACTGATTTACCAGTTTTAGGGTTACGCCCTACGCGCGGTTCACGGTGATGCAATGCAAAACTACCAAATCCACGAATCTCGATACGATTATCAGATGATAAAGCCTCTATCATTTGATCGATCATGATTTTGACTGCTTCTTCCACTAAGGGTTCAGCCAAATGCGGATTTTTTAACGCAATACGCTCTATTAAGTCAGACTTATTAAGTGCTTCAGTAGTCATCTGCGACCTCTTTAATTATCAAGCTACTTGGGATCTATTTCCAGATAATAACCTGTTTAAATACAAAACGGTAGCGCAATAATTAAATACTACGCTACCGTTTACAGTATTTGTATAAAAAGTATTAGTTAATTTACATTAACAATACAATTCAGACGCTTACTTAGTTGCTCATTTGCGCCTTGATCAGGTCACCAATAGTTTTAGGACCATTGTCTTGACCAGCTGGTGCTGTTTTCAAGTTAGCAACTGCTTCTTTCTCTTCAGCTTCGTCTTTCGCTTTGATAGACAAGTTGATTGCGCGAGATTTACGATCAACGTTGATGATCTTCGCTTCAACTTCTTGACCAACTTCAAGGAACTTAGTTGCATCTTCAACGCGATCGCGATTGATTTCAGATGCTTTCAGAGTCGCTTCAACTTCGTCAGCCAACTTAACAGTTGCGCCTTTAGCATCAACTGCAGTTACAGTACCTTTAACCAAAGCACCGCGTTCGTTAGCAGCAAGGAAATCATTGAACGGGTCGTTGTTCATTTGCTTGATGCCAAGGCTGATACGGTTGCCTTCAGCGTCTACAGAAAGGATAACCGCTTCAACAGTGTCACCTTTCTTGTAACGACGAATTGCTTCTTCGCCTTGTTCGTTCCAAGAAATATCAGACAGGTGAACTAGACCGTCGATACCACCTGGTAAACCGATGAAGATACCGAAGTCAGTGATAGATTTGATCGTACCAGAAACTTTTTCGCCTTTATCGTGCTCTTTAGCAAACTCTTCCCATGGGTTAGCACGAGTTTGTTTGATACCAAGAGAAATACGACGACGCTCTTCATCAACTTCAAGAACCATAACATCAACTTCGTCACCAATCTGAACTACTTTAGATGGGTGGATGTTTTTGTTTGTGTGGTCCATTTCTGAAACGTGTACTAAACCTTCAACGCCTTCAGCGATTTCAGCGAAACAACCGTAATCAGTCAGGTTAGTTACGCGCGCTTTAACGATTGAACCTTTAGGGTAACGGTTCATGATCGCTAACCATGGATCTTCGCCAAGTTGTTTAAGACCTAGAGAAACACGGTTACGTTCGCGGTCGAATTTAAGTACTTTAACAGTAACTTCTTGACCCACTTCAACCACTTCTGAAGGATGCTTGATACGTTTCCAAGCCATGTCAGTGATGTGAAGAAGACCATCAATACCGCCAAGGTCAACGAATGCACCGTAGTCAGTAAGATTTTTAATAGTACCAGTAACAGTTTGACCTTCTTCAAGCTGAGCAAGAAGAGCTTCACGGTCAGCTGAAGATTCAGCTTCCATAACAGCACGACGTGAAACAACAACGTTGTTACGTTTAGCGTCAAGTTTGATTACTTTAAATTCTAACTCTTTGCCTTCTAGGTGAGTAGTATCACGAATAGGACGAGTATCAACTAAAGAACCTGGAAGGAACGCACGTACTGGACCGATGTCAACAGTGAAACCACCTTTAACTTTACCAGAGATAACACCAGTAACGATTTCGCCGTCTTCAAAGATTTTTTCAAGTTTAGTCCAAGTTTCTGCGCGTTTAGCTTTTTCGCGAGAAAGAACTGTTTGACCCATACCGTTGTCAAGTGCTTCAACAACTACGTCTACAGTGTCGCCAACTTGAACTTCAAGTTCACGTTGTTCATTTAAGAACTCAGCACGGTCAACAACGCCTTCAGATTTAAGGCCAGTGTCAACAGTTACCCAATCAGAGTCAATGCTTACTACAACGCCCTGGATTACTGCACCCTTTTCAACGTTGAGGTTTAATTCGCTTGCTTCAAAGAGGGCTGCAAAAGATTCGGTCATGATATTTCCGATAAAGTCAGCGGTCTTGGATCAGACAAGGCCGGTTTAATTAAGCATCTACATAGTCCATATAAAACTGATCAAGCTATGCGTTTGCTGATAAAATTGGGTTAATTTGCTAACTGCTGATCTACATAAGTAGTCATCAGCTGGAATACTTCATCGATGTTCAAATCTGAACTGTCGATAATGTAAGCATCATCGGCAGGCTTGAGTGGAGCAACAATGCGTTCCATATCTCGTTTATCGCGTGCAATGATATTAGCTAAAATGTCGTTTATTTTAACATCCAGCCCCATACCCTGCAACTGCTTTACACGTCTTTGCGCGCGCGATTCAGCCGAGGCCGTCAAATATATCTTTGCCTGGGCGTTAGGAAAGATACTGGTTGCCATATCACGCCCGTCTGCCACCAGGCCCGGCGCCTGTGCAAAAGCATGTTGACGTGAAACCATGGCGGCTCTAAGCTCAGGAATTGCTGCAACTTTTGAAGCAAATTCTCCCACCCGCTCAGTGCGAATGGTTTGGGACACATCTTCGCCATCCAGCCACACCTGCACCCCGGTATCTGTATTGACAAACTGGATATCTAGATTTGTTGCGATTTGTACGCATTCTGGCAATTTGGTATCCAATGAGTCCAGCAAATCATGATGATGCAATGACAAACCCAAAAGACGGTATAAAGCACCAGAGTCTAATAAATGAAACTGATAATGCGCAGCCAGTTTCGCTGCCAACGTACCTTTGCCCGACCCACTTGGACCATCAATGGTAATAATTTGAACTGTCATTGCTTTCCCGTTGTTGTTTAAACAGATTTTGCGAGTTTTGTCAGGCCTAGTTTAATCGCTGCCCGTAACTGTGCAAGGATTAATTTACTCATAAAAGGTGCACGTGCCTGCAATTCAATCGTATAAGTCACTAGTGTTTTATCATCAGCCAGCGCTTCAAATTCAATAATACCCAAATGATGCTTGATTAACGGATTTTTAATAATCTGGTATTCGATGCGGCTATTCGGCTCGAACAGGGTAATTTGTTCTTTCAGCGGCTTTACAGGCCCCACCCCCATTGCACGCACTGAACCCAGCCCATCTGGATATTCAACATCTGCAGAATCCTTGATTCGCTCAACCTGCATCGGTGCAAAAGCCACATTATAGGTGGCATGCTTGGACATCAAATTAAAGACATCATCAATTGCTGCCGGAAATTCTTTTTTTACTTGAATACTGTTCATTATTATTCCTGAAAATTACAGATATTTGAAAGTGAGCAAATTCTAGCGGATAAGCTAGAATTATTTCTGCGTATTTAATGACTTTTCTTGTAACTTGAGTTGCCGTTTCTGTTCACGACGCACTTTAAAAAATACACTTAACTGTTCCGAGCATTGCTGCTGCATACAACCCGCCTTGAAAGGAAACACATGATTATAATAGCCAGTTTCAAACAGTTGGCGTGCGCTCACCAGTGAGCCTGCTTTCGATTCAAATGCCCCAAATACTACCCGTGAAACCCGTGAATGAACCAGTGCGCCGACACACATGGTGCATGGCTCGAGGGTTACATACAGTACCGCATCTTCAGGTAACCGATAATTTTGAATGTTTTGACAAGCATCCCGCAGTGCAACAATTTCTGCATGTGCAGTCGGATCATTTAATGTGATCGGCGCATTAAACCCTTGGCCAATGATCTGATTCTGGCTGACAATAATCGCACCCACGGGAATTTCACCCTGTGCAGCAGCAAGTGCAGCCTGCTCGTAAGCATGCTGCATCCAGTATTCATCTGTAAATTGTGTTTCGGACATTGAGACTTAAATCACACCATACTGCTTGAGCATGTCATTCCAGCTTTCAATAGTCGTAACTGGAGGATTTTGAGATAAGATTCCTTTCAAGCTCATATCTGTACCCTTTTTCCATTCAGGAGAAAGATCTTTATCGACCAGACGTGCTCGTACACCCTCAACAAAATCATGATGACGAATTTTCCAGTCTGATATCTGAACTTCCAATTCAAAAACTTCCTTCCAGGAATGTACCTGCTTACCCCATTGCCATAATAGCCAGGTCAAGGCTGCAGTGGTGGGTGAACCTTTTTTAAGGTTTTCACTGGCCTGACGTAACCAGTCACTGCGTGCGTCACTGAGGCCAATAATTGACTCATAATCATGCTCAAAGTTGATACCACGACAAACACTATGAATGACATCCAGGGAGTTTTGCAGCGGTCCTGGACCTACCGGACGGTGCATACTGTTCAGGGTGTCATCAATGGCACGAAAGTCACCTGCAGGATAATGACCCCAATCGATATTAACGACTTTATGCAAAACTGAATCACGCTGTGCATCACAAATATGGGTGGCCCAGCCAATCCCGTAAGCGCCGGCAGCAGTCATAATAGAACCGGTCAAGCCTGTGAATAGACCTAGTGCACCACGATCCGCCAAGAAACGGGTTGCACCTACATCTGGATATAAACCGATATTAATTTCAGGCATCGCCAAACGTGAATACGGCGTCACCAAACGGAAAGGCGCAGCCATAAACAGGCCCAAGCCACCACCCATCACATAACCCTCGCCCCAGACTAAAACGGGTTTGGCATAATTATGCAATAACAGATCGAGCGCGTATTCCTGCTCAAAGAACTTATTGGCAGCCGCCACTTCATCATTAATGACCAGTTGACGCAGCTTACGTACATCCCCACCTGCGCAGAAAGCTTTCGGTGTGGTTGAGTCCAGCCAGATGGCTTTGACGCTGTCATCATTATGAAAATCCTGAAATACTTCCAGAAGTGCGGAAGCAATCGATTCATCCAGCGCGTGCAAAGATTTTGGTCGATTCAAGCGAACGATACGCCAGCCATTGTTCGCTTCTTCAACAATCAGATCCGGATGGTAAGGTTTAGTTACAGGAGAATATGTCATGCGTCCAGCTGCCAATCTATAGGCTCAATGCCATGTTGTTTGAGATAATTATTTGTTTTCGAAAAAACTTTACAACCAAAAAAACCACCCCGGTTAGCCGACAAAGGCGACGGATGCGCTGCTTTTAATACCAGGTGTTTATTTTGGTCAATGCGCTGTCCTTTACGCTGTGCGTATGCGCCCCAAAGAATAAATACAATATGTTCACGCTGTTCATTCAATACATCAATGACGTGATCAGTAAAATCTTCCCAGCCACGTTTCTGATGTGAAGTTGGTTGAGCGGCTTCCACTGTCAGTACAGCATTCAGCAGAAGTACGCCCTGTTCCGCCCAGTGCGTCAAGTCACCATGCTTAGGAATCTTTATGCCTAAATCATTGTGCAACTCGTGAAAGATATTACGTAAAGATGGGGGCAATGCAACCCCTTTTTGCACTGAAAAGCTTAAGCCATGTGCCTGATTTGGACCATGATAGGGATCCTGACCAATAATTACGACCTTGACCCGATCTAGCGGCGTAGTATTCAAAGCATTAAAAATCAGGTGATTCGGTGGATAAATGACTTTATCCGCTTTTTTTTCTTCAAGGAGAAATGCTTTTAATTCATCCATTTTCGGACTGAGTAAAAAATCACTCAATCCGTATTTCCAGCTTTCATCCAGCTGAACTTTATTCAGTTTGGCCAGTTGCTGTTCATTTAAAGACATTCTTCAATCCTAAATCTATGTCAATCGATTTAAAGTCATGCAGACTCTAGATCTGTACCTGTAAATCTACTGCAGGGTTATGAAATGGCACACCCTGTTTCAGCTTGGCAAACATGTCCGGATCTGCCCATTCAGCCTGCACCTGCTCCGAGAACTCGATCTGGTCAAGACTCAAAACACCCATCTGTTCATTTTGAATATCTTCTAGAAAACTCTGTGCATAGCCTGTGTCGGTTTCATGCACAATCACAGAATAGACTTCAACATCACCTTCGCCATTTTGCGTCACCGTCGATGCCAGCACCTGCTGTGCCAGAAAGAAGAAAATGCGAGAAAACTGTTCTGCAGACGGCGAAACCGGCAAAGAAACCCAACGCGCACTAAAATTCTTGCAAGCCTGAATATATTCAGGATCATCTTTTTTCCAGAAGCAGATTGCATGGTCAAATGAATCAAAGAAATCCTTAATCACCCCTTTGAGCAGACCAAAATCATAAACCATCTGGCCATGATCCAGCTTTGAGGCTTTCAGCAATAACTCGACTTTATAGCTATGGCCATGGATCGAACGCTTACAGCGATCTGACGTGCAGTTACGCACAATATGAGCATTCTCAAACTTAAATAACTTACGAATTAACATATGCCGTAATGTCGTCAAAAAATAGGTGAATTAATTATGATTATAAAGCAAAAGTAGAGCTTTGAGGATTAATTTTGCTGTTTAGCATGATAGGGAAAAGGCATCAAGCCATATTCAGATCCATTCGGTTTGTATAATTTATCAACTACACTTAAAAGAGTGCCATGCTGCGGTACGCGACATAAACCTGTTTATCCCGACGCACCAGCTCACTGCTAAACTGACGCTTGCGCTCACTTAAAACCACTTCAATTTGGGCTTTAAAATAATTGGATTGCACTCCAAGCAGGCTGTTAAACACATTTCGCTTAGCCGCCTCGACCTGAGCAAAAGGCTCAAGCGCCCATAACTCAGAAACATTGGAAAAATGCTCCAAATTGGCCTGACGCTGATCCAGTAACTGCTGCACTGCACTCACATCAAGCTTTTCATCCATACTAGCCAGAAGAAAAGCCGAGGCTGTATTGATATTGACTGTACTGTCCTGCATGGGTGCGGCACTGAGATAAGACTCAATCAGTTTATATTTATTTTCTTCAAAGCCGCGAATCAGTTTTAATTCTTCCACACTATGAAACTTTGCGTTTGGGGGCAAAGCCGCATTGGGCAAGCCTTGATAATAGTTAGATTCAGCACCCATTGAACCGCTGGGAATCTCATTTTCATCCTGCCAATCAATGACAGCTTCACTCAGCTGCGCAGGCAAACCGGCGCGCTTTAAGATCAGCTCAAACCATGCCTTGGCATTTTCATTCACCGTACCTTCAGCAGTGACCAGGCTATTTAAATTAAACTTGCCCGATTCATCCTGTATTATTCCTGAGACATACCCGTCTTCTACCGGAAAAGCCGGCATGGGCTGCGCCCAGGTTTCCTGTAAATGATCAACCTCAGCGGCATTTTCGGCATCATCGACCAAGAGTTCTGAAAAAAAGGCCTCAGCACTTTTGGCATATATAAGAGACTGATTTTGGCGCATCAGATAAGCAGTACTTTCTGCTGTGGCAGCCTGACGCTTTGCAATTGTGGCAGCGAGAATAGTCGCCAATGCCACCATCACTAAAATGGTAATCAGTGCAATGCCCTGCTGCTGTTTGATCATGATCGCTTTTTTCATTTTCATTTCTTATTATTCTTAGCCTGGTTGGCCTGTATTTTGAGCATCAAGCAAAAAATCTGTGTTTAACAAACTAAATATCCATTCATAGCTAATACCATTTACGGTTAAATTGATTTTAATCCCTTTGGGCAAACGTTGCTTCTGCTCTAACTGGTTCAGATCCACAGAGGCATCCGGCCATTGCGTGAGTTCATTCGGATTAAGCACCACAATCTGAAATTGTTCCACTTCCGATAGTAAAACACTGGATTCCGGCTGGTCTTGGCCGGTTTGATTCAGGTTCCGGTATTTCAGGCGATAAAGTTTCTGCTCATCGGGCCGGTACTGATATTCAATGCGCTCATCGGGGGAAATTCCTTCTTGCAAAGGATCAGTTACCCCGGTTTTACTGAAATTAAAGCGTCCGTTCTGCAACACCAGAGCAGGCTGTATATCTCCATTGATGTTGGCCGTTAAGGGTACTGCCTGTACGGTATCTCGCAGAATTTGCTGATATGTTTCCTGTAACTGCCCTAAACGCTGTTCATGAATCACATTCTGATCTTTGGTTTTGACAATATAATCAAAAACTTTCCAACCTAAAGCAGACAATACTGCAAAGATCGCAATTGCGACCAATAATTCAACCAGGGTAAATCCTTTAGGTTTCATGGAGTATTGTTCATGCGATGATTAAAGAACGTCAGGCTGCTGATACCAGATTCTACCTGACCATTGTCCGGGTTGATCAGACTGACCTGCAACTCAATTCGTTGTACGTTGGGACTTACTGTCGGTTCACTGCGTTTATCGATTTTCCAGGTTTCACCTTGCTGGGTCAGCTGTTTAGAAGCCGTCCCTTCCATCCATTCCTGATTAATTTCCATTTTTGCCACTTCATTTAAAGCAATAAACTGCGCCTTAGTCCGCAAAATAGCATTTGAGGTCGACTGGGTATATTGCATTGCGACTTTGGTCAAGGTCATGGCTGCTGTCGCAAAAATTGCCAGGGCCACCATGACTTCCAGCAAGGTAAAACCTGAGCGAGGATAAACGAAACAACGTTTTGTCCGAACGCAAGACGAAGTCCTATGCTCGCAGTACACATGATCAAATCCATAAACACTGGGCTTAAACGACTTGATAACATCCGAGCCAGCATTCTGCTTGAAATATCTAGATTTCATTGATTTTACCCAGATGGTCAACTTCAATGGCAGCTCCTATTTCACGCTCTTCGAAAAAGAACTGAATCCGTACCGGTTTAACCTCACCATTGCCAAGCCAGATTAACTGAGGAGAATTTGCCTGAGTCAGATCACGGTTTTTTGCATTGGCAAAACGCTGCTGCTCCAAGCTCTGAATCTGGAAGGAAACATGATCAGGCAAACTGCGCAATTTAAAATCTGCATAACTTTGCCATTTCTCATTTTGCAGGTTCTGACCACTCTGCACTGTTGAGCGATACTCTATAATTGCATAACGAAATGGCGTGACATCTGTCGCAGTCTGAACATCAAGCGCGAGTATCCTGGACTGGTCATTGGCCTCTCGTAATACCCGCTGCAAGTCCATTAATAAAATTTCACGCGCCTGCATGGCCTTACGCTGATCGACACCACTGGTATTCAACAGTACCAGGGACGCCATGATACCCATGATCACAATCACCACCATCAATTCGATTAAGGTAAAGCCACGAACTGCGCTGTGAGGTGATCTGATCATAAAACAACCCTAGGCAAACTGCTCGGCAGGATGTACCTGCTTGGGCAAAGCCAGTGCCTGATCAATATAGGCCACACGCAAGGTATCCCGTGAACCCAGATAACGCTGATAGAAACTGGAATTGAGAATTGCTGCAGCACCATGGGTCAGCGACCAGATCGAAGCCAGATAATCGCGTACTGACATATGGCTGTTGATGGATGCCAGATAAGTTTCTGTCATACGGATAATCAGACGTAAGCGCTGTTTGCGCACCTGATAAAGTTCGCTAAACAGGTGCTGAATTCCAACGCCAGTTGTTGAGAGGCGTTCTTCAATCTGGTGAAACAGCACGGTACGCTCAGGATGATGCAAATGATGCAGCATAAAGAAGGCCAGATGTTCAGGAAAAGCTTTCTCGCTATCCTGAATCATTTCCAGCAACATGCGCTCATTACGGATAATCAGCAGCATGTACAGCTCATCTTTACTCTGGAAATGTTTATAAAGTGTCCCTTTGGCCAGATCAAGCTCGGCAGCAAGCGCATCTAGCGTCATTCCCGCTTCACCATTTTCCAGCAGGAGCTGTTCTGCAACTTGAAAAATCAAGGTTTCTCTTGCTCGAAACTGAGCCTGACGATCCATCTTCACCCTATAAACTCTCTTGTACTTTATATAACTTTATTTACTTTAAATTCAGAAGATTTTCAAAGTTCTGCTTTGTGATATAAGCCATTTCTTCTATTGACTTATCATATACATCGCAAAGCGCTTTGGCTACATAAGGAACGTATTTAGGCTCATTAGATTTACCACGATACGGCATTGGCGCAAGATAAGGACTATCGGTTTCAATCAGCACACGATCCAGCGGAACCTGCTTGGCGACATCACGCAAATCTTGCGCATTCTTAAAGGAAACAATTCCGGAAAATGACACATAATAACCGCAGTCCAGTACTGCTTTTGCAGTTTCCCAGTCTTCGGTAAAACAGTGCAAAATCCCGTGAGTCGATTTTTCCGCCCGGATAATATCGACAGTATCATGCTTAGCGGAACGAGTATGAACGACTACAGGTTTTTTCACGATTTGTGATGCATGGATATGCCGGGCAAAGCAGGCTTTCTGTTCTGCAATAAAATCGGTACTGTGATAATAGTCCAGACCGGTTTCACCGAGCGCCCAGACTTTTTCCGGTTGCGCCAGCTCGACCAGATATTCAGTTGTGGCACGCGCCATGGTGGCAGCATCTTCGCAAGGATGTACGCCAACGGTATAACCGACATCTGCATGACGCGCGGCAATTTTGGCCAGCTCGATATGATCATCCAGATCGACCGAGATACTCATGAATTTGGAAACACCGGCTTCACGAGCCTGAGCCAATGCCTGATCCAGATCACCATGATATGGTGTCAAATCAAGCAGGGTTAAATGACAATGAGTATCTACAAACACAATGCGTTCCTACCAAGGGTAAATTAACTACATAGTGTAACTTTTACGTCCTTCAGATTTAAGACCTGCAACCAGACGATCTGCTTCATTTTTGAAATAAACGCCTTTTTCACCGCTTAACTGGATGCCAAAGCCTTGGGGCTTGATGCCATTCTGCTTTTGCGAGACCCAGATGACTTTACCAGTTAAAGGAATTTTCTGGGTCTGGTCAGGCAAAGTTGTCAATACAAAAACTTCTTCGCCCAGTTTGACCGGCTGCTTGGAAGGAATAAAAAGCCCACCACCCACAACATAAGGCATATAGCTGGCAAACAATGTTTCGATGTCAGGAATAGTAGCCTGAATAATACCGCCCATACGTGGTTGCATGTGATTTCCCCTTAATTAAAGATTCATCAGCTTGATAAACAATTCATCAATGACCAGATTGCTCTGGACATTCTGTTCAAGGTATTGCTTGGCTTGCTGAAAATCCTCATAAATTTTAAAAAGTGCTTCTAATGAATATTGTTCGGCAAGTACATTGAATTCAAGGTCAATGTTTTTCACCGTCTGATTTAGCTTGACACAAATTAAATCGGACAACAAGTATTCAAACATTTGAGCAAAGTCACTAAAATTCAGGTTTTTATTCCATTTGGTCGCAATTGCCAGTGGCATATTTTTTTGCATGACCAGTTTTTGCCAGTCTTGCAGAAAGTCCTGACGCAGTGGCAGCCAAGCACTTTGTGCAACCTCTAATGCCTGTAATGGCATCTGATTAGACAGGTTCATCAATAACTGTTGTTGGCTAGCACCTGCATCCGGGAGCTGATTCTGGACATAATCGCTAAATTGTTCTGCGGAAATCCGGTCCAAAGCAAAATGCTGCAAACGACTGCGGATGGTCGCAGGCAATTTTAAATAATGATTCGCCAGTAAAATAATAACTGTATTATCACCGGGTTCTTCCAGTGTTTTGAGCAAGGCATTGGCAGAGGCAATATTCAAGGCTTCTGCCGGTTCAATCACAATGACCCGCCAGCCATCTACAGTCTGTTGCACAAAAGGCAATAAATCACGAATCTTCTCAATCTTGATTTTGGCATTCTGTTTTTTATTGTCGTCATCGGTACTGATATGCACATAGTTGGGATGGGTGTCTGCCTTTAACCATTGACAGCTACTGCATTCACCACATGACCCCACAGGCTGACGATTCAGGCATAACACCCAAGCCAGAAACTGTTGGGTAAACGCTTCTTTGCCACAGCCTTTTTTTCCATAAAACAATAAACCATGCCCAAGCTTGGGAAAGCGCCCGGTCAGGGTTTCCCAAACCTGTTGCTGCCATGGATAGATATGTGCATTGACATCAAAAGGCATGTATTTGACTCTTCTTAGGCAAAATGGGAAAGATCCATCTGATTCAGGCGATCCAGATCTTCCTGGGTATCCACCCCTGGCGGCAAATTGGCTTCAGCCACCGCAATAGCAATACGGTGTCCATTTTCCAGAACCCGTAACTGTTCTAGAGATTCCAGTTTCTCCAGCACACCCATTTCCCAGGTCACATATTCTTGCAACAGTTTGACCCGATAGGCATACAGGCCTAAATGACGATAGGCTTGATCATGCAGTTTTGGTTCAGCCAGTTTCGCGCCATCACGGTCATAAGGAATGGTGGCACGGCTAAAATACAGTGCCTGCTGGTGTTTTGACATGACGACTTTCACAATGCTGTCACGCTTGAATTCATCCAATTGATGGATCGGCTCACATAGCGTCGACATGGAAGATTCAGGCTGATCTTCTAGAAGTTGAGCCACCTGTTTTACCAGTTGCGCCGGCAGTAAAGGTTCATCCCCCTGTACATTAACAATGATGTCATCACTGGCCCAACCTTTGATTCGAGCCACTTCACTCAAGCGGTCTGTGCCGGAAGGATGATCTGCCGAGGTAATCACCACATCAATGCCTTCAGCACGGCAAACGACAGCAATACGCTCATCATCAGTTGCCACACACAGATCGTCAAAACCTTGCACTTTTTTGGCTTGATCCACTACTCGCAGAATCATGGGACGACCATGAATTTCCAGCAACGGTTTACCCGGCAGACGTGAACTGGCGAAACGTGCAGGAATAACAATGTGTTTCATAATGAATGAGCCTTAAGAAAATTGAATACCGTATTGTTGTAACTGTTGCTGCAAGACTGTATAGCAGGCTGGCGATAGGACTGCATCGACTGGCACTACCCAGATATCCTGTTTAAAATCTGGATATTGTTTAAGTAGCGCCATAATTTTTACTGCGTCTTTTTCAGTCGTAATGATCGGATTATTATCATCGAACTGTAAATCCTCAATATCATAGTCATGATGGTCTGGAAACTCATGACACTGAAATTGTTCTATGCCTAAATTTTGCAAGGTCTGATAAAACCGCTGTGGAAAGCCAATGCCGACTACCGCATAAAAAGCCGTTTGAGGGTTAAAGATTTTAGTGCTGTCCTGACTGAGCAAATAAGGCTGTGAGGCAGCCAAATGCATATTCAGTTCAGAACTTGGATGGGCTGCATGCTCAATTACGGTTCCCGTTTTCAAACGGGTCACTGGTTCACGTAGATAACCTTCTGGAAGCAGTTTCTGATTACCTAGACCGCGATTATTATCCAGCACAATCCACTCAATCTGGCGGTTCAAGGCCCAATGCTGCAGGCCATCATCACAGATAATCAGATCCAGTTCATGTTTGTGCAACAATAACTCGATACTTTTCTGCCGGTTGGGACCAACTGCCATCGGCACGCCTGTTGCCTGCACAATCAAGGCGGGCTCATCTCCGACAACTTCCGGCAAGGTATTAAAGTCGACATAGGCAGGAAATGGACCTTGGCCGCCATAGCCTCGACTGATCACGCCTACCCGAACATTTTTCTCGGTTAAATAATCCACCAGATGAATCAGCAAAGGTGTTTTACCGCTACCACCGACTGTGATATTGCCAATCACCATAACGGGAATCGGCGCGCTATAACTTTTTTTAATGCCTTTTTGATAAAGCCAGTGATTGCTGACAAAACCCAGGCGATACAACCATGACAAAGGACGCAGCACCACCAGCCACTTTGCCTGTGCATTCCAAGCATCCTGAATGATTTGTGCCAGTGCCATAAGTTACTGTTCCTCAAAGTTACGCTGATGCAACTGATAATAAGCACCATGTAGCGCAATCAGTTCGGCATGACTGCCCTGCTCAACAATACGGCCCTGATCCATGACTACAATACGGTCCGCGTTTTCAATCGTCGATAAACGGTGTGCAATCACAATCGTAGTACGGTCCTGCATGGCTTTATCAAAGGCACGCTGAATAAAGTATTCAGACTCGTTATCCAGCGCACTGGTCGCTTCATCCAGAATCAGGATAGAGGCATTTTTCAAAATTGCTCGTGCGATGGCGATGCGCTGACGCTGGCCACCAGACAGGTTTAAACCCTGGGCACCTAGCTGAGTATCATAACCTTGCGGCAATGCCATAATAAAATCATGCGCATAGGCTGCCTTTGCTGCCGCGATAATATCTTCATCGGAAGCACCTTCGAGCTGACCATAAGCAATATTTTCCCGCACGGTTCGGTTAAACAGTACGACTTGCTGGTTCACCATGGCAATCTGGGTTCGCAACGCGGTAAGTTCAAAATCTTCAATCGGTTTCTGATCCAGCAGGATCTGCCCCGAAGTCGCATCCTGATAACGCACTAGCAGATTCACCAGCGAGCTTTTACCAGCCCCAGAACGACCAACCAGCGCCACTGTTTCACCGGCCTTCACCTTTAAATTAAAATCATGAATGGCATGATGACCATCATCATAAATCAGGTTGACATCTTTAAATTCAATGTCGCCTTTTAAGCTATCAGTCAACGTCCCGGTATTTTTTTCCTCAGGCATATCCAGCAATTCAAATACTGAATGTGCTGCGGCCATACCACGTTGAATTTTTTCATTGATATCCGTCAAGGCTTTGATTGGTCTTGCCAGCATACCCGCTGCAGTAATATAAGCGACAAACTCACCCGCAGAGGTATCACCCAGAATTTGCGGACGCAAGGCAATAAACATCACGATACTCAGTGAAATCGACATAATCAGCTGAACCACAGGACTATTCAACTGTTGTACAGCGACCATTTTCAAGCCACGACGCAAGTTTTCCAGCGAGTTCTGTTTAAAGCGTTCCTGCTCGTAGTTTTGTCCACCAAAACCCTTGACGATCAGGTTGGCATTCACCGTTTCCTGCACCACATGGTTCACATCACCCATGGTGTCTTGTACTTGCTGCGATAATTTACGCATCCGTCTTGCAGCTTTACTGATAATAAAACCGATGACGGGTGCAAAAATCAGGATACACATGGTCAGACGCCAGTTGGTATACAACAGGTAGCCTAATAATGCCAGAGTGATCAAACCTTGTTGCAACAAGGTTCTTAGGGCTTCAGTTGAAGCGGCGGTTAACTGCTCCACGTTATACATGATTTTGGCAGTAATATGCCCGCTGGTATTGTCCAGATAATACTGGGACGGTAAACGCAGCAATTTTGCAAAAACTTCCTGACGGATATTGAACACCAGATTCCGGGAAATCACCGCAGTAAAATACCCCCCCATGAACAAACCCAAGCCCCGGAAGAACATGAGTATGACCACCAAAAATGGGAAAAGTGAAGTGAAACTCTGGTCTTTATTTTGAATCGCCTCAATAATATATTCCAGCAATTTGGCGACAGAAACTTCTGTGGCCGCATTAATAGAAAAACCTACCAGGACAAGTAATGCGATGCCCCAAAATGGTTTTAAATAACTTAAAAGGCGAAGATAGACCTTAAAATCGTGCTTCACTAATAACCTCGGGTAGGTACTTTGGTACTGATATTGATATTCACAAAGCCGAGCTGCCCGGCCACATCCATGACACGAATCACGTCCTGATGACTGGCTTTTGCGTCAGCTGCGATGATAAACATTAAATCACGGCGTTCATTTGAAATCTGTTTAATTGCAGTATTTAAATCTGCAACTTCCTTGCTGGCCAAGGATTGACCATTAACTGCATAATGACCATTGGCATCCACAATCACTTCAACTTTCTGATCATAGCTTTTAGGCGGTACTCCTTGCGCATCAGGCAAGGTCAGGTTCATTCGGCTCATTTGGCTAAATGTCGTCGACAAAAGCAAAAAGACCAGAATAAACAGCAGACAATCAATCATTGGTGTCAGATTAATATGCACATCTTCCACCTGGTTGCGTTTGAATTTCATCATCCGCCTCCTAGCTGGCTTTTTGCATGTCTTGGTCTATATCTGCATGATTGCGATAAAAAAGATCCGCATGAAACAAAGTCGCTTGCTGCTCAAGTTCAGCCACATATTCCTGAACAAGACGCTGAAAATAACGGTGCGCAAACAGTGCAGGAATTGCAATCAGCATACCGGCTGCTGTGGTAATTAAAGCCTTGGAAATACCGGGCATCATCAAGACCGGATCACTCCCGGTACCTACATCGATCATCAGGAAAGATTCAATAATCCCAAGCACAGTCCCCAATAAACCGAGTAAAGGTGCAACTGCACTCAAAGTTCCCAGAAAATTAATGTTTTTTTCCAGATACCCGATTTCCTGTGAAGCCGCTACTTCCATCTGCGCGCGAGCATACTGCTCACCCTGCTGTTTAGTCGCATAACCTGCGGTAAATACCCGACCCAAAGTACTACGCTTTAAGGCCGCACTTTGATTCATTTTTTGCATGACTTGTGCAGCATTTTGCGACGAACCCATTAACAGAGTCAACGGAAGTACTGCATTCTTTTTCAGGCGAATCAGACGCTCGATCGAAATCGCCAGCATAAAGATAGAACACAAGACCAGGGGCAGCATAAGCCAGCCACCTGCTTTAACCAATTCCCACATCTAATTTATTCCCCAATAAAAAATAGATAAATTATTCATCTTCTAAAATAGACAGAATGCCATCAAGTTCTTCTAAAGAGTGATAGCTAATAACCAGTTTTCCTTTGCCTTGCTTGTTATAGTCAATTTTAACATCTGCACTGAAACGCTCCGAAAGGCGCTGAGTCAATTGTTGAATATCTGGTGCTACTGCTTCTTTTACTTTTTCTTGTTTAGGTGTATTGAAATCGCGGACTAACTGCTCGGTTTGGCGCACAGACAGACTTTTTTCAATCACAATATCCGCTACTTTAAGCTGATCTTTAGCTTTTAAGGTTAAGATCGCACGTGCATGTCCCATATCCAGCAAACCCTGCTGCATAAAGTCTTTTACTTCTTCAGCCAGGCTGAGCAAACGAAGCAGGTTACTTACTGTTGTGCGGGCTTTACCCACTGTATCGGCAATTTCCTGATGGCTTAGGCCAAATTCTTCATGGAAACGCTGTAAGGCCAGCGCCTGATCAATCGGATTCAGATCTTGACGCTGGATGTTTTCAATCAGCGCCAGTGCAATGGCAACCTGATCATTCAGATCCCGTACAATCGCAGGGATTTCGGTTAAACCCGCTAACTGTGCTGCACGCCAGCGACGCTCACCTGCAATAATTTCATACGGATAGCGCTCATCATCAACCGGTCGGATCACAATTGGCTGCATGATTCCATGCTTCTCAATCGATGCCGCCAGTTCCTGCAAATCCTGCTCGTTAATATAACGGCGTGGCTGGTATTCACCGCGCTTGAGCAAGTTTACATCGATCTGTTTCAGCTGACCATGATCAATGCCTTGGGCTTCCATCTGTAATTTTTCTTTTTGAATTGATCCCAGCAAGGCATCCAAGCCACGACCTTTGGCGAGTCCACGTTTCTTGACGGTCATGCTTTACTTCCTTTTTTCACTTTGCTTTTCTTTAATACTTCAGCTGCCAGATTTAAGTAAGCAACTGCACCCTTTGAGCTTTTTTCAAAATAAATCACTGGCAAACCGTGCGCCGGCGCTTCAGCCAGACGGATATTCCGTGGAATCACGGTTTCATACAGTTTTTTACCAAAATATTGTTCCAGTTCTTCAGATACATCACGGGTCAAAGCATTGCGTGCATCGTACATAGTGCGTAATACCCCAACAATCTGCAGCTCCGGATTAAGTGCTTGCTGAATCCGGTCAATGGTCTGGGTCAGATCTGCTAGACCTTCCAACGCATAGTATTCACATTGCATTGGAATGATCACACCATCCACGGCGGCCAAAGCATTCACCGTAATCAGGCTTAAACTTGGTGCACAGTCGACAATAATATAATCATATGCAGATTCAATTTCCTGCAATGCATCACGCAAAATGAACTCGCGCCCTTCCTGTTCTGCAATTGCCAGCTCCACCCCAGCCAGATCCCGGTTGGCCCCCAGAACCTTGTAGCCAACTTCTGCTTTAGAGATCGCCGTTTCAATCGGTACTTCACCCAGCAAGACATCCGTGACCGAATACAGCAGGTCATTTTTCTGAATTCCCGACCCCATGGTTGCGTTGCCCTGAGAATCCATATCCACCAGCAGAACGCGTTTTTTTAACACAGCTAAAGATGCCGCCAAATTTACTGCGGTTGTGGTTTTACCGACACCACCCTTCTGGTTAGCAATCGCAATAATTTGTGCCATGTTGACCCCGATTTTCCAAAAAATTTAAATACGTTTTAATAGAAGTAAATGACGTTGTTCGTCCAGGCGCGGAACTTTCAGTTCAATAATCTGACAGCTAAATTCATCTTTTAATGCAGCCACTTCATCTGCAGGGATTAAACCTTTCATGGAAGCAATAATAGTTTGCTCATGCATATAAGGTTTAGCTGCATTGACAAAATCGGTCAATGAAGCAAATGCTCGACTGGTAATCACATCAAACTGGCCCAGCTCGTTAATACTGTCTTCATTTTCTACGCGGGTTTGTACCGCAATGACATTTTTTAATTTCAGGTCAGCAATAAACTGCTTCAGGAAACGGATTTTTTTACCATTCGAATCCAGCAATACACATTCGCGCTCAGGCTGACATAAAGCAATGATCATGCCCGGCATACCACCACCCGTACCGATATCGAGCAAACGGCCTGCTGGTAAATCTTTTAGAATGCTCAGACTGTCGAGCAGATGCTTGACCAGCATTTCCTTAGGATCACGGATTGCGGTCAGATTATATGCTTTGTTCCACAGCACCAAAGCATCCTGATACTTGAGTAATAAATTTAAAGCCTCATCAGATAGCTCTAAACCCAAAGCCTGGCTACCCTGCTTTAGTTCTTGAAAAAACATATGCATAAACAATCTACGCTCGAAAAAGTTAGGTGGAAGTATACCGTTTTCTCTATATTGGCACAGTAGGCAGTGCTTAGTGAATATTCACTTAAGCAGACTTCCCTTCACGGATTGCCAAATCCAGTGCTGTCAAACGCTCGGGAGTTCCTACATCAACCCAAATACCTGTCAATTTTGAGGCAGCAACTTGATTATTCAACATCGCAGCCTTTAATAAAGGCGCCAGAGGACGCTTTCCAGCTTCCAGGCCTGCAAACATTTTCGGATCAAGTACGGATATACCGCTAAACGTCAGATTTTCACCATCGACTTGCTGATCAAAAGTATAGGCTTTCCCGTCTGCAAGCGTAAAATCACCTTCAGGATGTTGTTCTGGATTCTCGACCAGAACCAGATGTGCCAGATTATCTTCCAGATCAATATCCAGTAAAGGTGCAAAATCCATACTGGTCCAAACATCACCATTTAATAAAATAAAAGGTTCATCACCGAGTAACGGCAAGGCATTGATAATACCACCTGCTGTTTCCAGACCTTCACCTTCATGTGACCAAAGGATGTGCACGCCAAATTGCGAACCATCACCCAAAGCTTCTGCAAGTTTCCCACCCAGCCAGGCCGTATTGATCACAATTTCAGTGACACCGATTGCCGCCAGTTTTTCTAGATGCCAGACGATAAGTGGTTTGCCACCGACTTCAAGCAAGGGTTTCGGGGTATGCAAAGTTAAGGGGCGCATACGATTACCAAGACCTGCGGCCAAAATCATCGCTTTCATTTAGGCAGCCACCTCATAAGAGCCATATTTGGCTTCAAAAGCCGGCATCACTCGGTCACGCATAAACTGCATGAATGGCTGAAGTTCAGTATAAGCTTTTGATTCCTCGAGCAGATACCACATCACACGTGGTAAGTCCTTGAGATAACCTGACTTGCCATCACGTTCAAACAGACGTACAAAAATACCTAAAATCTTGATATGACGCTGAATCGCCATCATGTCGGCATCTTTTTTAAACTGTTCAAAGTCACGCTCTTCTTTAGCAGATGCTGGCAACAAGTCATAAAAGTTTTTGAACCAGCGATACACACGGTCGGCATTCCACTGCACATAGGCATCACGGGTAATCGAAATCAGGTCATAAGTATCCGCACCAATCACGGCATCCTGAAAATCAATCACACCGAGTTCGGTTTCATTTTCGATTTTCATCAAATTCCGGCTATGAAAATCACGATGCACAATGACCTGAGGTTGTGCCAAAGCAGCATTGGCCAGAATTGCAAAGGTACGCTTGATCAAGGCTGATTCTGCCTCTGTGGGCTGTACCTTTAAAGCCGGCAGCATCCAGTCGGTCAGCAACTCCATTTCCGAGATCAGCTTTTCATAAGAATAGGCTGGAAACTGTCCTTCTCCAGCAATCGATTGTAGCTGAATCAGCTGTTTAAAGCTTTGCTCATAGTAGGCATCTACAGTCTCATCATTCAGCAGATTAGACAGCAATACATCACCAAAGTCTTCCAGAAGTAAAAAACCATTCTCCAAATCTTTTGCGACGATATGCGGAACACGCACGCCATGAGCATCAAAAAATTCATCAATCGTCACAAAAGGCACACAATCTTCTTTTTCTGGTGGTGCATCCATCAACATAAATGTTTTATTATTCAGCTTGATTCGTGCATAACGACGAAAGCTGGCATCACCTGCTAAAAAATGAGTTTCAAATTGATCTGAACCGAGTACAGAGGCAATCCAAGATTGTATCAATTGTTCGCGTTGTGTATTCATTTGCAATTAATTCTAATACAGGCTGAGTTTTTAAAGTGCTAAGTGTAGCTACTTATCAACTTTTTCTCTATGATGCGACAATAATTAATTGCGATAAAAGCATGATTGGTTAATGAGACAAATGAAGCATCACTTTAAAATAAATCCTCTAGCGACTGCGATCTTAACCCTTTTATGTGGCAGCTCAGCCTCCAGCTTTGCTGCATCAAATGTCTCGTCCGATGTAAATGCAGAACAGCTTAAACAGCGCATTAATGAGACCTATCCAGGCGAAGCATTCTTCTCGCAATATTATGTCGATAAATCCTCTGCTGAAGCACAGCAACGTCAGGGAAAATATTTAAGCTCTGCCTACTGTAAAGGTGCCTGGGTCACTCCGATTGCCCCCGATGCAGAAACCGTTGCGCCAGATCAGGCTACCTCAACCATTACCGCCGATTATGGATATTATGATCCGACGGGTGACTCCTTCCTGCAAGGAAATGTGGTAATTGACCAGCAGGGCCGTCAAATCCGTGCGGAGCGAGTCACCATCGATCAGACCCAGACCTATGCCAAGGCAGAAGGTAATGTGCAACTCGCGCAAGGTGGATTAATCTCGCAAAGTGACGATATAAATTATAATTTAAAAACCCAGCAGGGTGATTTATATAACAGTTTCTACATTGCAGAACAGCAGCATGCTCACGGTCGTGCTGAAAAAATTGCCAAGACCTCTGACAATACTCTTGAGTTGGAAAATGCCACTTACTCCACCTGCCCGCCTGATCAGAAACCTACCTGGAAAATTCAGGCAGAAAAGATCAAGCTTAATCAGGAAACCGGACGTGGTGAAACCAAAAACACCAAGCTTTATGTTAAAGATGTTCCAGTATTAGCAGTTCCTTATTTTAATTTCCCGATTGATGATCGCCGAACCACCGGTATTTTGACACCGATTTTTGGCTTTACCAATGATGGTGGATTTGAACTTGGTGTTCCTGTTTATCTGAATTTAGCACCACAATATGATGCGACAATCACGCCGCGCTATATTGGAGACCGTGGTTTAATGCTGGAGGGCGAGTTCCGCTATCTGACTGAAGATTATGGATTAGGACGGATCTGGGGTGGCTATTTACCTTCAGATAGAAGCTATGACAATAGAGACCGCAAAGACTTACACTTTTTGCATGCCTGGCAAATCAACGAGCAGTTTTCCACCAATCTGGAATATAATTACGCATCAGATAAAGATTTCTTTGCCGATCTAGATAACAACCCGAACTCAAAAAGTGATTTAAACCTGCGCCGTGCCTGGGAAGTCAATTATAGAAATGGTATTCCCGGCCTAAAAGCACAATTTAAAGTTGAAGATTTCCAGACCCTTGACCCATCTGTTCCGGATGAAGATCGTCCTTATGCACGTTTACCTCAGCTTTTAGTGCATTATAAAACTGGCAATCCATTAGGGTTACAGTATGAATTTAAAAATGACACAGCTTATTTCCAAAAAGACCTGAAAAATTTTGTTGATACGGGTTCAAATGATGAAAAGGTATATCAACCAAGTGGTACGCGAATTTATAACGACTTTTCTGTAAGTTACAACCATTTTACCCCTTGGTCTTTTTTCATCCCTAAAGCATCATTACGTAACATCAATACCTTCTATGATGAAAAAACCCAAAACCGTAGTGCATCCAGTGAAAACAGCTCAATTGTAGTTCCACAGTTCACTCTGGATACCGGCTTGATCTTTGAGAAAGAAGGAACTTATCTACAAACCCTGACACCTCGCCTCTTCTATGCCTATTCGCCATATGAAAACCAGCAGAATCAACCTAACTTTGATTCCGTAGTAGCTTCGATCAATTACGACCAGTTATTTAGTGCACGCCGTTTTTATGGTAATGACCGTTTGGAAGACAATAATTTTGCCTCCCTCGGCCTCAGCTATAGCCTATTCAATGAAGAAGGTCTGGAGCGTTTACGTGCCAGTATCGGACAGAGTTTCTTTTTTGAAGACCGCCGGGTAACACTGGAAAGCGATGCAGATGAATTTGATCGTGAAAGTCATACCGGACCAGTGATCCAGCTCACCAGTCAGCTCTCCAATAATGTGTATATAAATCTGAACTCAAGCTGGATGTCAAATGGTGATAATGCTGAACGCGATTTGCAGGTCTATTACACGGGTGATCAAGGCAACCTGTACAACTTAGGCTATTTCTACCGCAAAAATATTCCAGACCGTCAGGAACGCTATGATCAGATTGTTGGCTCATTTATCCAGCCGATTGCCAACAACTGGCGTCTGGTTGGACACGCCCAGTTTGATCTCAACAATAGTGTCGCACGTGAATATTTACTTGGCGTAAACTATGAGTCATGCTGCTGGGGAGTATCTGTTTATGGCCGCTCATATTACAATGACTTAGATGATGTTAATGATTCAAACGTCAAGCCTAAACGAGCTATTTTGGCCGAAGTCAGCCTGAAAGGCTTAGGTGGGTTAAGCAGTAAACTCGCCTCATTACTAGAAAATCGTATTCTAGGTTTTAACAATATCAATCAAATTTGGACAGAACGTTAATGAAGACAAAACAGTTAAAACAAATTTTTAAAGCAACCGCTCTTGCGCTATGCCTTTCTTCAGCGATGACGACATTTGCTGTTGCCCAACCTAAAGATGAAGTTGTAGCTGTAGTCGACAATAGTGTTATTCTGCGTAGTGACCTGGCTCAAGGCGTAGCCGAAATTTCACATCAGCTGCAAAAACAGAAAAAGACAGTTCCACCACAACAATCTCTTGAACAGCAAGCCCTAGAACAACTTATTATTCGCCAAGCACAGCTCGAGCAAGTAAAACGCTATAACATTCGTCCAGATGAAAAAGCCTTAAATGAAGCAGTTCTGAAAGTTGCCCGTAATGCTGGTTCACCAACTCTGGAAGCCTTCCAGCAAAAACTGGATGCCATGGGACCAAATACCTATGCTTCTTTACGTAATCGTATTGCTGAAGATCTGGCGCTAAACCGTTTACGTCAACAAATTGTGACTTCACGGATTCAAATTACAGATCAAGATGTTAAAAACTTCCTGAATACACCACAAGGTCAGGCTTTGCTCGGCAGCCAGGTGCATGTGCTGCATATGCGTATAAGCGGTGCAAATGCTGAACAGATTGCGAATCAGGTAAAGCAAGAATTAAATAACAGCAATGATATTCAGGCGATCAGCAAAAAATACAGCAAGAGTGGCATTAAAGTCGAAGCTGCTGACATGGGGGTAAGAAACCTGTCAGAAATTCCGGCAGAACTGGCTGCTCGTGTGACCACCCTGCAACCGGGTCAGACTTCTGAACTGATTCCTGTTGCCGATGGAGTACATGTCTTAAAACTTCTGGAACGTAAAGGTGGTGAACAGAAAGCTCTTGTTACTCAGTATTTGACGCGGCATATTTTGATTCAACCTTCTGAAGTGGTAAGTCCAGAAAATGCCAAACAGATGATTGATAGCCTATATAACCGCCTGAAACAAGGTGAGGATTTTACTGTTCTAGCTTCAACATTCTCTACTGATCCTGGCTCGGCACGTGATGGTGGAAGCCTGGGTTGGGTCAGCCCAGGAGTAATGGTGCCTGAATTTGAACAGCAAATGAAAAGCACCCCAGTAGGTCAGTTCAGCAAACCGTTTCAATCCCAGTTTGGCTGGCATATTCTTCAAGTGAGTGAAACACGTCAACAAGATATGACACAGGAATATCAGGAACGTATGGCCCGCCAATTATTAGGTGAACGTCAATTTGATGCGGAACTGGACAGCTGGTTACGTGAAATACGTAATAACGCTTATGTGGAAATTAAAGATCCACAACTCGATCCTAAACGTAACCGTTAAGCTCCTTCAGCTATTAAAAAGCCAGCAATATACCGCTGGCTTTTTAATTCAACTTTTCGAAACATACACAAATAAAAAAACCTCTCTAGGAGAGGTTTTTTTATTTTTCAGACTTGATTAACGATTGTTTTCATCTTCTGACGAGTCGTCAAATTTAGTATCGTTATCAAAGCCAGCGCCTTGACCGGCACCGAAGCCACCTTGACCACCGAAGCCACCTTGACCACCGAAGCCACCTTGACCACCGAAGCCAGCGCCTTGACCGCCACCGAAGCCACCTTGACCACCGAAGCCAGCGCCTTGACCGCCACCGAAGCCACCTTGACCACCGAAGCCACCTTGACCACCGAAGCCAGCGCCTTGACCGCCACCAAAGCCACCTGCAGCACCTTGACCGCCAAAACCAGCACCTTGTGGACCAGCAGGTGCGCCAGCAGGACGTGGATTACGGGCAGGTACTACAGTTGAAATTGCATGCTTATAAACCATTTGGCTTACTGTGTTTTTTAATAAAACCACGTATTGGTCAAAAGATTCGATATGACCTTGTAATTTAATACCGTTTACCAAGAAGATAGATACTGGGATACGTTCCTTACGGAGAGAATTCAAGAATGGATCTTGCAAAGTTTGACCTTTAGACATGTTATAACTCCAAAAAATTAAAAATCAGCGCAAAAACTATCTCTATTTTTCAATTAAAAATTATAAAAAAGATAGTCTCTAAATTTTGCTTTATCCGTGACAGTTTCGCAAGTCTTCTTGAGCCTGCTGTAGCGTAAAATATGTTGTAAATTTATGCTTTTCTTGCAAAGACCTTAACCACGTATATTGACGTTTTGCAAGTTGTCGTGTGGCAAATAAAGCCTTATCCTCCATTTCCTGTTGCTTTTGCTTGGTTTTATCGCCATTTTTTAAAAATTCTATGGCTTGTCGATAGCCCACTGAACGCATGGAAGGTAAATTTTCATTAAAATCGTATTTTTCAATTAAGTTTGCAACTTCATTTAAAAAACCGCTTTCCCACATAATTTTCAGACGTTGTTGAATACGCCCATGTAATTCTAACCGATCAGGCATAAGAGCATAATTATGGAAACTGTAACGATATGGTAAGTTTTTAGGTTGTTCTGCCTGTAGTTTTGTAATCGGCTCTCCAGTCAATTTAAAAACTTCCAAGGCACGAATAATGCGCTGTTTGTCACTGACTTTGAATTTTTCACCGGCAATCGGATCGACTGCACATAATTCTGCATAAACCGCTTCCCAACCCTCCTGCTCACTTTTCGCCTCAATCTCTGCTCGTATAGCATAATCTGCACTTGGTAGATTATCTGACAGACCTTCGAGCAAAGCTTTAAAATACAGCATGGTTCCACCGACCAGAATCGGAGTCTTACCACGGGCATGAATATCATCAATTAAACGGCTAGCATCTTCGACAAAGTTGGCCGCAGAATACACTTCGAGTGGACTGATAATATCAATCAGGTGATGCGGATAACGCGCCAATTCCTCTTTTGAAGGCTTGGCAGTACCAATGTCCATTTCCCGATAAACCAGCGCAGAATCGACCGAAATCAGCTCAAAATCCCCTTGCTCATATAGCTCACATGCCAAAGCAGTTTTGCCACTTGCAGTTGGCCCCATTAAATTGATGACCGGCAATTGATTGGACATGTAAAACTACTCTCCTCGAGCAAAAAGTTTATCTAGTTGAGCCAATGGAAAGGCGCGCCAGGTTGGACGGCCATGATTACATTGACTGGCAAATTCGGTTTGTTCCATCTGCCGTAATAAAGCATTCATTTCCGACAAACTCAGGATACGATGTGCTCGCACTGCACCATGACAGGCCATGCCTGCCAGAATCTGGTCACGTTTCTGCAATAGACTTTGTGCCTGATCACCCGGATCTAAATCATTCAATAATTCAGGAATCAGGGCATCAAAATCAGCCTTGTGTAGAATAGCCGGCACACCACGTACAATGACTTGCTCATCACCATACTGATCAATCTCAAGTCCTAAACGTGCTAGTTGCTCCTTAAGTTCTTCTACCCGCATCGCCTGCATCCGGCTAATGTTTACGACCTTTGGAATCAGCAGTTGCTGTGACGTCCAGAATTCAGGTTTATCCCAGGCCGATTTCATCTGCTGCAAAACGATACGTTCATGCGCCGCATGCATATCGACAACAATCAGACCTTCGGTATTTTGCGCCAGAATGTAGATACCATGTAACTGAGCAATAGCAATGCCCAATGGATGCTCATCGACTTTAGACTTTACATATGTCTGGAATGATTGATCAGGATTAAAGGTTTCAGTTTCTGAACTCTCTCTAAGCGGAGCTAAATAACTTTGCAAGGCATTATTCAGCTGCTGTGAACCCGAATAAGATTTACGGTAATCTTGGGAATAATGCACCGTTTGTGGACCTGAAGAAGCAAAATCGGTCAGTACATCCGAAGTTCCATTTTCACTTAAAGCAGATGTCGCTCTCACCACCTGCGGCTGAGAATGTGCGGTCTGATGCAGGCTGAATTGTTCCTGATAACGTGGTTGCGGGGCCGTCAAGCCAGGCTGCTCATCCTGTTTCATTGCCTCGGCTAAATCTGCAGTTGCAGTCTGGAACTGTGCCAGCGTTTCTTTGGCATAATGCCGCACAAACTCATGTACTTCACGTTGATTCAGGAAGCGAATTTCATGCTTGGTCGGATGGACGTTTACATCCACATTCTCTGGATCAACTTCTAAAAACAGTAAATAAGCCGCATGCTGATGCCCATGCAAGATGCCGTCATAGGCCATCCGCAAGGCATGGGAAATGGTTTTGTCTTTGACAATCCGGCCATTCACATAGACATACTGCAAATCAGCCTGTGCACGCGCATCCGAAGGATGGCCTAGCCAACCAGATAAACGCATATTGATACTGTCTGCATCGATCCAGTAGGCATTTTCAGTAAACTGGCAGCCAAGCAATTGCTGTACCCGCTGAAAACGCAAAGCGCCGCTATCCGCCACGGGTAAATTCAGCTTGATGCTTTCATTATGTTCCAGCACAAACCGGATATCAAAATGCGTTAACGCCATACGGCGCACAATTTCTTCGATATGACCAAATTCAGTGCCCGGTTTTTTCAGGAATTTACGCCGTGCAGGCACATTAAAAAACAAATCCTGAACCCGGATATGCGTCCCTTTTGAGGCCGCAACAGCCTGAATTTCCTGATGATCAAAAGCCGTGCCATTGACTTCGACCTGATAACCGATGCCCTCATCACTTTGACTGCTGATCATGGTCAGGCGTGAAACTGCAGCAATCGACGCCAGTGCTTCGCCACGAAAGCCCAGACTGCTAATCGCATACAGCTCGTCAGCGCTCTGGATTTTGCTGGTTGCATGACGCATCACTGCCAGCGGTAAATCCTCATGATGAATTCCGCGCCCATTGTC
Organism: Acinetobacter sp. SFA; assembly: GCF_001647535.1. Classification (NCBI taxonomy): domain Bacteria; kingdom Pseudomonadati; phylum Pseudomonadota; class Gammaproteobacteria; order Moraxellales; family Moraxellaceae; genus Acinetobacter; species Acinetobacter sp. SFA. The sequence continues at coordinate 183,412 of NZ_LSZI01000020.1, forward strand.
GATGATTTCAATTAAGGTACTGCCGCCCTGTTCGACCCGAATGATCAGTTCTGTCGCCCCCGCATCAATCGAGTTTTCCAGTAATTCCTTGACCACAGAAGCCGGACGTTCAATAACCTCACCTGCGGCAATCTGGTTGGCAAGTGCAGGATCAAGGGTACGAATACGGCGCAGACTTAAATCATCAACCATTTGAAAATTCACGCTCCAAAGCCTGTTGCAATACCAGATTCGATGAAATCAGACTTGCAGTACGGGTCAATTCATCTTCAGATTTTAAAATTTCAATAATCAGGTCAGCCTGAGGGATTTCATCGCCACCTTTGGATGGCCATTCAAATAAAAATAGCGCATTCGGTGTTTCCAGATAATCCCGGATACCCATCAATTCCAGTTCATACGGATCATTGAGGCGATACAGATCAAAATGAAAAATATCCTGACCATTGATTTGATAGGGTTCGACCAATGTATAAGTTGGACTTTTCACTGAATCTTTATGACCCAGCTGTTGCAAATAATAACGCGTTAACGTCGTTTTTCCTGCCCCCAGGTCACCAATCAGATACACGACCCCCGCAGGAAAATTTTCGGCCAGAACCTTGGCCAGTTTTTGGGTATCATCTTCATGATTTAAAGTGACATTAAATGAATAAGGCATATTACTCACGACATGATGCAAAAGAATAAATATGATAGCATCGCCACGCTTTAAAAGCCTATTCACCCGTGTGAGAAACTGTATTTTTTCACAGCATCTATTCCTTAAGAGGTTAATCTGCCTGCCATGCAACCAACTGTTGAATTTAATCCGCCCATGCTGAATGGGGTCAGTGCCAGTAAAGTGTTTTTGCCAGCCAGTCCGGATGCGTCCCTGACAGTTTTTGCTTATTTATGCACACAATTTGCGCATATTACAGCAGATGAATGGCTGTCCCGTTTCAACGAGGGTCTGGTCTATGATGCCCAAGGCAATCAATTAAGCACAGAAAGTCCATTTCAGGCCAATAGCCATTGTTTTTATTACCGCTTTTTGGCACATGAAGTGCATGTTCCTTTTCAACATCAGATTTTATTTGAAAATGAGCATTTCATGGTGGTCGATAAACCGCATTTTTTGACCATGAGCCCGACCGGACAATATGTGCAGGAAACGCTACTGGTTCGTCTTAAAAAGCAAACCGGCAATGAGCATTTAACACCCATTCACCGGCTGGACCGTGAAACGGCAGGTGTAGTCCTGATTTCCAAATGCGTGGAATCGCGTGGCCTGTACCAGCAGTTATTTGCTACACGGCAGGTGCAAAAAACCTATCATGCGATTGCGGCGTATAACCCTAGTTTAAAATTCCCATTGGTCACCCGCTTGAGAATGCAAAAAGGTCAGCCCTTTTATACCATGCATGTGCTAGACGGAATGCCAAATAGCGAGACAGCGATTGACCTTTTGGAACACAACACAGAATGGGCCAAATATGAGCTGAAACCGCATACTGGCAAGCAGCATCAATTACGGGTGCACTTGAATCATCTGGGTATTCCGATCCGTCATGATCCCTTTTATCCACAAGTAGCGCACAAGGCGGAGGATGATTTTTCTGCGCCTTTAAGTTTATTGGCTAAACATATTCAATTTATCGATCCGATCACGCAGAAAAGCATGAATTTCAGCTCACACCTTGAATTGACACTGTAAATCGCTTGTCATTACAGATTATTTTCTAAAATCGGTCGCTTTAAGATTGAATTTCAAACGTAATTGATTAGAATAAAGGCGAAAAGTTAAGTAATTTAAAGCTTTAAAAATATTATGAGAAAAACTGAAGTTTATCAAATACGCTTGGACTCGCAAGAGAAGAAACAAGCCTTTGCAGTATTTAAGCAATTGGGGATTACGCCAGCTCAGGCTGTGCGTCTTTTTTTCAAGCAGGTGGTGATTACCAAATCGATCCCCTTCTCGATTGAAAACCAGAATATCAATCTGGAACAGCTGATCCGACTGCGCAAGCTGAAACAAAACGAAGCTAAAACCGAGCAAAATGCGCTTTCCAGTTCTGCCATGAATCTACTGGATGAGCAGGAGATTGCATTGGATGATGATCATCTTGATTTATTTGAAGAACTGAATGCTATTTTGGGTGAAAGCGACAAAATTTAACATTGTTGCATTTCCGAACAATTTCTAAAGCCTGCTACTCATAAACTTCGCTATGCTTGATGCTGATAATCAATAAAAAATTAGCATGGAGTATGCAATGCTTGTACGACGCGCCCAGTCAGCAGACCTGAATCAGCTGGCGATATTATTTGATGAATATCGACAGTTTTATGGTACGTCTTCCAATCCTGAACTCTCTTACCAATTTTTAAAACAGCGTTTTGAAGATGGGCAGACTGTTATTTTTATCAATACCAAAGATGATACCTTTGCCGGCTTTATTATCCTGTATCTGGGTTTTTCTTCGGTAGCCTGCTCGACCTACTATATTCTGGATGATGTGTATATTACGCCGGTTTTTCGGCGTCAGGGCGCAGCCAGACAACTGATTGATACCGCGATTTTATTTGCCAAACATGAACAGGCCTTAAGAATCACCCTAGAAACCCAAAAAAACAATTATCAATCGCACAAATTATATGAATCCATGGGATTTATTAGAGACGATGAGTTTCAAACCCATCACTGTTTCCTAAAATAAGCCTTATTTTTTAATCAAATTTCAAGAGAATAAAAAAATTATTATTCAGAGCGAAATTTGGCTTGTGCCACCTGTTCCATATTTAAATACAGCCACTCTCCTTCAGCCAGTTCTGGTAAAGCTAAAGCACCAATCTGTGCACGGTGCAGCTGCTCAACTTTGTTACCTACTGCTACCAGCATACGCTTCACCTGATGATAGACCCCTTGATGAATGGTTATTTGCAGACGATTTTCAGCCAATCGTGTCACTTCAGTAGCTGCAAAAATGCCTTTTTCATTTCTCAATTCGACACCTTGTTCTAGTTGCTGAATCTGTTCATCCATGACTAGATCCGCAGTTTGCATCTGATAGACCTTGGCCACATGCTTTTTGGGATGAGTTAAGGCTTGCAGGAACTGTCCATCATCAGTCAGCAATAACAGCCCGGTGGTATCCTGATCCAGACGGCCTACACACTGAATCCCCCGATTCAGCAGAATGTCATCAAACAGGTCAAACACACTAAAATGATGGGTCGCCTGATGCGAACATTCATAGCCTTGTGGCTTGTTTAAGGCGATATAGACTTTTTCCCGATAGGTATAGCTTTTACCATAAACCTCGAAATTCAAGTTATTTAAATCCAGTTTATGTTTGGGATTGTCAATCACTTCATCTTGAATTGAAACAGCACCATTTTTAATCAGTTGCTGACAATGCTTACGAGAGCCGAAACCTTGTGACTGCAACATTTTTTCCAATAGCATCTGTTTATACCTGTATCGAGTGAAGACCTGTGCATTCTATCCTGAATCAGTCATGAATTTGGTTTCTTCCTCTGTTTTCTAGATATCACGTGTTGAAAAGCTCTACAATAGCTTTATTTTTCACTCTATCTCTCCTACTTATGTCGCAACTTGATCTAAATCTGATTGTTCTTCTGGTATTACTGGCTTGCGGTATTTTCAGCCATAATAGTGCAGTCACCATTGCTGCAGCGGTGTTAATCGTTTTGAAAATCACGCCTCTCAGCAGTTTGTTGCCCTATGTACAGGTACATGGTTTAAATATCGGCATTATTATTCTGACCATTGGTGTTCTGACGCCAATTGCCAGTGGCAAAATTTCAGGAGAAAGTATTTTAAAATCTTTCCTGAGCTGGAAGTCTTTACTGGCCATCGCAATTGGGGTCTTTGTCGCCTGGTTGGGCGGACGTGGGGTGAAACTGATGTCAAGTCAGCCAGATGTAGTGGCCGGACTCTTGTTAGGCACAGTAGCAGGTGTAGCAGTATTACGCGGTGTTCCGGTTGGCCCTTTAATTGCGGCTGGAATTTTATCGGTATTGATTGGGACGCGATAATACATCGGGTTTTAAAAATGAGACTAAAGAATCAAATAATTTTAAAAGGCTGCCTATGCGTTTTATCTGTTAACGCCAAAGATCCACGATGACCTCCATGTCGCCCGACATCAACCTGTATCTCAAATTTTAATTGATAGAAAAATGGACATCTCACTGCAAGGTTATCTAATTCAGCTCAACCTTATTTTAGAAGATCGGACCAACTTTCTATCATTTTTCAATCTAGCAAGTAGACTGAAATATTCAAGCTTATTCCACAAACAGCAAGGCTAAACGCACCTGATCATAAGCCATTTTAGGCGTGGTCAATTCCACAATTGGACGCAGCTTAATAGAACCGTCATCATTAAAATGTTCCGAGTTTTGACGCTTGGTCAGGCGTTTATAAATCTTGCGAACCTGCTCCACCACTTCTTCACCCGGATGGGCAACTGAAATATCCAACCCCTGCTCTTTATGCAAACGACCTAAATGGTTAATGATGGTCGCCGGAGTCAAACCACGTTCAGTTGCAATATCGGCAATCTCATAACCTTCTTCAAACAGTTCCCGCGTTTCATCCAATGTTGCAGTGGCATAGCTTTGTTTTCCAGCATTCTTGGAAATTTTCTTCTCATTGCGCTGGATTTCAACTTCATTTAAAGTCCCGCCACAATGCCGGATAAAGGCATTATGCTGTACAGTCAGATCCACATTATCAAAATTCGCTTCGGCTTCATCAGAGAGTTCCTGAAAACGGCGATCCGCCTTAATCGCCAGAGTGTCGAGCTCTAAAGCCTGCTCATTAAAACCTTTTAAACGTAAGCCATTCAAGCTTTTTAACCGCGATAGCGCTACGTACCCCTGACCCTTTTCAAAAGTATGGCTCAGGTCAATCTCGGCAGCTTCCAGAGTCATTCCTTGGGATTTATGAATGGTAATCGCCCAGGCCAGACGTAATGGAATCTGCTGGAAACTGGCAATGGTTTTACCTGCTTCATTGTCGACCGACCAGGTTTCAGGCTCCACGATTAATGTAGTTCCATCCGTCAGTTTGACTTTCGGTAGCACGCCATATTCATCATCTTCTTCAAAGCCAATGACTTCACCCAGACTGCCGTTGATGTAGCCCATATCGAAGTTATTTTTCACAAACATGACTTTAGCATGTTTTTTCAGGGTTAAAGACTCTGGCGCACGCACTGAAGATTTTAAAGTCTCGATTAGCTTGTCATTGCCATCACATTGCGCATCAAACTGGCGTGGATCGTTGTCAATTTCATTCAGATGTTTGAAGTTAATACTGTCCACATCCATATTATGGGTATAAAGACGTGTATAGGTTTCGCCGATATCTTGCTGGCGTGTGGCCTGAAGCGCTGTACGATGTTCATGATTAATTGCCTGTGCACGAATGGCATTTAGAATATCATTCAGATAATCATTACCCTGACGATGCTGCTCGGTTAGGTAACAGACGCGAAACTTGGCTTCAACCCACGCATCCGACATAAAGCAGAATTTGTCACGGTTGCGTTCATCATTTTTACCGACGGGTGGCAACTGGAAAAAGTCGCCTGCAACAATCACCTGAATCCCACCAAAAGCCTCATCACTTTCCTTGAAATATTTCAGTACCTGATTGACCAGATTAAGCTGCTTGGCATGCAGCATGGAAATTTCATCAATGATCAGAACCTGTGCGTTTTCTAGATGTTCTTTTAGGTATTTACGTTCCTTCATGCGCTTTAAGTCTTCTTCAGACAAAAAGTCCTTAATTCCGATTCCCGCCCAGGTATGAATGGTCATACCATTCATGTGCGTTGCTGCAATCCCGGTCGATGCGGTAATCGCGACCGATACCTTACGGGCCTTCAGATAATTGATATATTGATTAAGTGTATAAGTTTTTCCCGCACCCGCAGAACCGGTTAAAAATACATTTTCGCCTGCTTTTAAGAGCTTAAGTGCAGTTTCCTGTTTCATAAAAGACATACCGTAAAAGAACGGCTATAGCCTAACGAGTTTTAGCGGAAAAGTTAAGCTTCATGGACATAAATGGACTGAATCTGGTCAAGCCTGCAGGTTTAGCCAGTTAATAAAATGCTGGGCTATGTTGCAGTATTCAGCTTCTGCTTTTTGATTGTTCGGATATTCCAGCTGATCAAAAATCACCTGTCCATTGACCAGACGGCAGCCCAGCATCAGCGGCAAGCGTACAGCAGGATGAGACATACGAAAGGCTAGATACTGGCCCTCCACTATTTGCTGGGCGTAACTTGCTGCCAGGCAGTTGCGGAAAATTTTGGTTTCTTCAATAATCCGGTCCAATGTTTTCAGCTCTTCAAAACGCCAGTTGAAATATAACAAGAAAGGGACCTGTGTCCGTGTTTTCCAATGAGCCAAAGCAAATTCTTTTTTCAGCTTGGCAACAATTTCCTGCTTCTGAATCTGATCATGCCAGGCAACGGCCTGACTAAACAAACTGGTCCAGCTCAGGTTTTTTGGTATGTGTTTATGATTGGAAAAATACTCAACCAAATAGTCGCGCACATAATTGTCAAATACCGACTCTCGCATATGCCCACCGTGCATATAAAACAGCTGCCTGAATTCAGTAAAGGTAATCTGGTAGCGCCGCAAAACAGTATAAAAGTCACGATTCTGCTGGCTTTGAGGCTGAATATACGCCAAAACTTCATCGGGAAGATGCGCGGTGATCCTATATAAATGCTGCATATACGCCTGCATCACCCGGCTCAAATTCAAGTAAACTTTCTTAGTCAGCTGATCATCCATTTTCGCCATATTGCGCAGCAACTCCATCCATTCATCCAGATACAGAATCGAGGGGCTAATCGCAATTCGTTGATCATCAAATGATTGGCGTGTGCCTTTCAATACAAATGACTGATTATGCTCACTCTGAAACCATTCATGCTGGATCGCATATTCATGTATGCTATGAATAAACAGACGTGCCGAAACATATTGAAAATATTGCAAGGTCGCCAGAATAATCTGTGGATGAATATGGTGACTATCTACAAAACTTAAGGCTGTCACCGCCACCCGCACACTGCTATGCTGGATATTGTTACTGATCCAGTCCAGCACTTCAGCAGATTGCTTGAATAGCCAATTTACCGCCCGCTGACAGTCAAACAGTGGCAATCGAGCCACCTTTTTTTGCCATAAATAAGAATGATTTTCCAGGAAATTCCGTTTAGATAACAAATTATCACGATGCCAGACCTCGCGGTTCATCAAACGGACAAAACCGAGCAGGTTGCTCTGCTCCTGTGCATGCCGATACAGCAAAGAGATATCATCAGTGTGATCAATAAGTTCCTGCAGGTTAAAACGCTCTTCAAAAGACAGTGACATAATCCGGAATGTTGCCGGAGGCAAAAATTGCGTAGCACTAAAACAGAATTCATCCAGACTATCCATCAATGACTGGATGGACAGAAATTCATCTTGCTGTAGATACTGCAAAGAAAAAGCCTGTTGCAAGCTTTCAAGGATTTGCTGTGGAATTTCATTCCCATGCTGCACAAAGTTTTGCATGACAGGTATCGTGTATAGTCCCGCCTTGATCAGCTGCTGATCAATAATCTCAGCCTGAACAGCCGACATCTGCTGCAGAAATGCGAATACCCGTTCTGGGCCATTGAGCCCTGCATACACCTGAGCAAAAATGAGCTGGCGTAACTGCTTGGCCTTGTCCCGCAAATATAGTGAATGCTGAGGTTTTAAATCACCGGTCAGGAAATAGATATCCTGTAGAAAGAACTCCTCCAGCGCTTCCGCCTTGCTTTTATGGAAATAAAACTGACGTTCCACCAAAGTAAATACAGCTCCTGAGTGTAGTGCGGGCGGAGTATGAAACTGGATATAAAACCATCCATCCAGCAATTCAATCCGATGCTGATCCTGCTGAATTTTTATTAAATTTTGTGCATTCAGCTGACCAATCATCGCCATCTGGTCAAGACAAAGCTGGTTTAGCTCTGGAGAAATCCGCAAACATTGTTGTACTAGTAAACTTAAAGGCGCTATCAAGCCATTCTGTTTCATACGCGCCTCGTCATCTTAGGATCATCTTATTTTTATATTGGATCATGCTGACTCCTTGATTGCCAATCAGGACCCACTTAAAGATACATTATGGCATCACTTGCACCATAAAACAGTCATGGATTTTCATTGCTGAAAAATAATACGCAACGGTAGACCAACAGTCCAGTTTTGATAGAAAACGCTTTTTATTGGCCTTGTTGCCGCAGCACGCTAAGTTCGGCCAGACCGGTATAAATGTGGTCTTGAAGACTCTGTCGAAATGCAATCAGCTCTTCCTGAGTATGCACCTGAGCCATCGATTGTCTGGGCATAAACTGAAAATAAAATGGCAGACGTTTGGGAAACAGTCGCTTGGGCAAAGAAGGAATTACATCGCCTTGACGTAGTAATTTTTTGAGTTGTGGTACTTTCAGGAGTGTCTGGAAATATTTGTGCTGGACAATCTTATTGGCATCAAAGCCAATCTCATAGACTTCGTCCCCACCGAGTGCAGCAAACGGGACAATATCATAGTTAAATTCCTGAGCCAGTTTTAAAAATCCGTAGCGCTGCTTCCAGATCAACTGATACTGCTCGCCTTTTCGTTTTAAAACTTCACGACCGCCACCCGGAAAGACCAGAATGGAATAGCCCTGCTGCATCGCAGTACGCACATAATGTTGTGTCCCATCAATGGCACCAAATTTTTTCACAGCTTCACGCCACAAGGGCACATAAAAATGGCTATGATCAGCAATGCTGACCACAGCCACTTTATGTTCGTTATAGAGATAATCAATCAGCATCGGAGAATCGAAGATTCCGTACATGGAATGATTACCGACATACATTGCAGGTCGACTGGCATCAATATATTCGGCCCCTAAAAAAGTAGGGGTAAAATAAAGTTTGGATAAGGCACTTAAGCGTCTAATCCACTGCCCGTCATGTTTGACCTGCAAAATATGCTCCTGGCTTATGCAACGTGTTTTTGTACCAGAATTGAGCCGACTGAATAGCCTGCACCAAATGAACAAAGTACGCCATATTCGCCATCTTCGACTTCATTTGCAGTACGGTGCAAGGCAATGATTACACCTGCTGAAGAGGTATTCGCGAACTCGTTCAGAATAATCGGTACCAGACCAGGTCTGGCATTCTCCTTACCCACCACCAGCTTCAGAATCAGTTCATTCATGCTGGCATTGGCCTGGTGCAACCAGAAACGTTTCACCTCTGTTGGCGCAATATGATTTTTCTCAAGCTGAGTAGTAATCATTTTTGCAACCAGTGGGCAGACTTCTTTAAATACCTTGCGACCATCCTGACGGAAACGCTTGTCATCAATATCGGCATTTTCAGACGTATTCAGAAAACCGAAGTTATTGCGGATATTATTGGAGAACTGGGTAAATAATGAAATATCCAGAATTTCAAAACCGGTCTTGGTTTCGGTATCTTCAATAATGGAGGCAGTTGCAACATCCCCAAAAATGAAGTGACAGTCACGTGAACGGAAATCGGTATGTGCAGAAGTAATTTCTACATTCACAAGCAACACACGGCGTGCACCTGCTTTGATCGCATCATAAGCCTGTTTCAGACCAAATGTAGCTGCAGAACAGGCCACATTCATGTCATAGGCATAGCCTTTGATTCCTAAAGCAGTTTGAATCTCAATCGCCACAGCCGGATAAGCACGTTGCAAATTCGAGCATGACAGAATCACGATATCAATATCTTCGGCAGTCACACCGGCATTTTCCATCGCCTGCTTGGCGGCAATTACACCCCACTCTGCTTGCAGTGAAATTTCGTCATCTGCACGTTCACGTAAGTTTGGACGTAAGCGTTTTGGATCAAGAATACCTGATTTTTCTACAACATAACGGCGCTGAACACCAGACGCTTTTTCAATAAACTCTGCACTAGAACCACGACGCGCTTCAATTTCGCCTGCAGCGATTTTGTCAGCATTTTCGTGATTAAACAGTTCCACATAAGCATTTAAACTTTCAACTAATTCTTCATTGGTGATGACGTGTTCCGGATGGAATAAGCCCGTACCCGTAATGCGGATGCCCATGTAAAACTCCTTCTCTGAATTACCTATATCTTAACTGATTCCAAGACGATCCCATACTTTTTGCAAGCGAGTTGGAGACACGGGTGCTTTTGTTTTCATCGGTTGTGAAAACAATGAGATTCTTAACTCCTCGACCATGAAATACAATTCTTTCAGACGAGGGTCATCTTTAAACTGAAATAATTTTTCCATCCATTGATCAATTTGGTCAATGGCGGAATTGTCCCTTTGTAGATTATTGGGCAAGCGCTCCAAACGCAAGATCAAAGCTTTTAAATAACGTGGAAATTCAATCCAGACATCAGAAGGTTTACGATAAACAAAATCAGAAAGGCTCATTAAATCAAGCTGATCTTCAATATCATTGATATTTTTTTTAAACACAGAATGGTCTAAAACCAGCAATTTCCGGCGGATTTCCTGCCACTGGATATAAATATCCGAGATCTCTTTCAGGGCGACCTGCCCATGACTTAAGAAAGATTTTTTTACATCTTCTACCAGCTTTTGGAACTCTTGCGCATTGACAGGAAGCTCATTTATGGACATTTGCAGTGTGGCATAAACTAACATTTGTTCCAGTTGTGCCTTGTCACCGAGTGGTGAATAAGCCAGCGCCAGAGGTTTGGAAATCTGTTTTTTCAACTGGCGGGTCAAGTCTCCGAGTTGCATATGTACCAGTCGGATCACTCCTTCACGATGTTTTTTGACCGCTTCAGCCTGATCATTAAAAGTCTGAATCACTACACCCGATTCATCTTTCTGCTCCAAGTCAGCAAAAGCTTTGGCCGGAACCAACGCCTGATACTGCTTGACCACAACACCGGTGACTTTTTGCGAGGCTTCAAATACAAAGCTTTCCGGGAAAGTTGTAAATTCACCTTTAAGCTGTTTGACCGGACTATGCGTTTCAGTCCGGCAGCGCGCTTTCAGCTCAGCAAGATCACGGCCCTGCTCAATGACACGACCTTTTTCATCAGTCACTTTAATAAAAGGCAACAGATATTGGTCTACCCGGTCAAAGCTGAAATCTTTCTCCGTGATTTGTTCGCCTCGCAGCTGGAAGGCCAAGAAACTAAAAATATGTTTCTGTAAATCCTGCGCATCTACTTTTGCCATGAGTTTTCGTGCAGTATCCGGAATTGGCACCAGATTACGGCGCTTGTCTTTTGGCAAAGACTTTAGTAATGCTTCAATCAGCTCCAGACGCCAGCCGGGAATTCCCCATGACCAGATCCCTTCATCGACCTGTGCCAAGGCTTGCAGTGGAATTTTAACTGTCGCGCCATCCTCATCATGACTCGGGTCAAAACGATAGGTTGCAGCCAGACGAAGGCTACCATTCTGCAAATAGTCCGGGAATTGTTGTGTGGTTGGACGATCATTTAGCCACAGCGCATCGTCATCAACAAATAAATAACGCGGATTTTGCGGCTCTACTGTGGCACGCCAGTCTTCAAAACTACGCCGACTGGCCACTTCAGGCGGCACTTTGGAAGCATAGAACTGGTAAATGGTTTCTTCATCTACGACCAGGTCACGACGGCGCAGCTTGTCTTCTACCCGCTCGACTTCTTCCAGTTTAAGCAGATTATGTTTTAAAAATGGTGGAGTAATGCCTAAATGCCCAGTGGTTAAAGCATCCCGTAAGAAGATTTCATGTGCAGCTGCCTGATCAACTTTTTCATAATTGATCGGACGCTTTGGCTCAATGATCAGACCAAACAGGGAAATCTGGTCATAGGCATTCACTACACCAGCTTTTTTCGACCAGTGCGGTTCAAAATAATGATGCTTGAGCAGGTCACGTGCGGCCAGCAGAATCCATTCCGGTTCAATCTTGGCAAGGGTACGTAAATACACTTGGGAAGTCTCGACCATTTCAAAGGCCATCACCCACGGCGTATTGGTCTTGTGCAAGGTAGAAGCCGGGAAAATTCGTGCTTTTTGCTGCCGCACTGCCATAAAGACATTACGCTCATCGGTCTTGTTGGCGATAAACGATAAGAGACCGGTCAACAAGGCACGGTGCAGATTTTCATAACTGGCTTTCTTTTCATTAAATGACAGTTTTAAGCCCTTAGCCAAATCCACCAACTGCTCATGCGTTTTCTTCCATTCACGCAGACGCAACCAGCTCAGGAAGTGATTACGCGCAAAAGTACGGCGCTTATTTTCACTCATGCTGTCGCGGTTATTGTGCAGCGTCTCCCAGAGTTTGATATAGAACAGGAAATCAGAATCGGCTTCACGGAATAGTGCATGTTTCTGATCCGCCTGCATCTGCTTGTCTGCCGGACGCTCACGCGGGTCCTGAACTGCAAGTGCTGCCACAATGACCAGCACTTCATTCAACGCCCCAAAATGTGCGCCACCAAGAATCATACGGGCCAGACGTGGATCGATCGGCATTTTCGCCATTTGTTGACCGATCTTGGTTAAGCCACTGCTTTGAAGTCTCCCTTTCTCAAAGGGAGATTTAGAGGGATTTGCTTGATCATCTTCAGTTTTAGGAGAATTTTTCTCAGCCATTGCACCCAGTTCAATCAGGAGCTTGCGGCCATCATTCACCAGGCGGTGATCTGGTGGCTCAATGAAGTCGAAGTCTTCGAGTGAACCCAACCCCAGACTTTGCATCTGCAAAATTACAGATGCCAGGTTGGTTCGCTTGATTTCCGGTTCGGTAAACTCTGGACGGCTCAGGAAGTCTTCCTCAGAATACAGACGAATACAGACACCCGGTGCAATACGGCCACAGCGGCCTTTACGCTGATTGGCTGCTGCCTGAGAAACGGCTTCAATCGGCAGGCGCTGCACCCGTGAACGATAGTTATAACGCGAAATACGGGCAAAACCACTGTCAATCACATACCGGATATTCGGAACGGTTAAAGCCGTTTCTGCCACGTTGGTGGCAATAATAATACGTCGCCCGCCCCCAGAAGGATTAAAGATTTTCTGCTGTTCGGCCAGCGCCAGACGCGCATATAAAGTTAATACTTCAGTATGGCGTGGCCCGTGTTTGATCAGGGTTTCCTGTAACTCACGAATTTCCTGCTCCGTACTGGCAAAAATCAGGATATCGGCGTGTTCAGGATGGCCTTTTTCCTGTGCATCCTGAAAGCATTCTTCGACTGCTTTGACCACAGCGCGAGGCAGATTTTCTTCAAAGTCATCAAACTCGTCATCATCACTACCGCCAATGCTCATTTCCGAGATCGGGCGATAACGCAGCTCAACCGGGAAGCTGCGGCCTTCCACTTCAAAAATTGGCGCACCATTAAAGTAACTGCTAAAACGGTTTACATCCAGGGTTGCTGAAGTAATGATGACTTTCAGATCAGGGCGACGCGGTAACAGCTGCTTCAGATAGCCCATAATGAAGTCGATATTCAACGAACGTTCATGCGCTTCATCAATAATAATCGTGTCATATTTGGTCAGGTAACGGTCATGCGTCAGTTCGGCCAGTAAAATACCGTCTGTCATCAAACGCACAATTGAATCTTGCGAACCCTGTTCTGTAAAACGAACTTTAAAAGAGATTGATTCCCCAAGTTTTTCACCGACTTCTTCAGCAATACGCTGTGATACGCTGCGTGCTGCCAGTCGGCGCGGTTGGGTATGCCCGATCATTCCAGTCAGGCCACGTCCAGCCAGCATGGCAATTTGCGGTAACTGGGTAGTTTTACCAGAACCGGTTTCACCCGCTACAATAATGACCTGATGCTTTTGAATCGCGGTAATCAGCTTGTCAGCATACTGGGTTACCGGCAAATCCTGATTCAGCTTGATGTTTGGAATATGCTCAAGCCGTTGCCGTACTTTCAGATTGGATTTTTCAAATAATTCCTGATACTGCTTGGCATTTGCGTCTTTCCCCTTTTTCAGTCGATTTAAACGGTGACGGTCACGCGCCATTACCCATTGATCTATATTTAAATGACTCTGCACAGAGAAAACACCCACATCAAAAAACTGGAAAGGTTTATTTTACTTGGTTCATCAGATTTCAGATAGTCGTAGTTCTGTTAAGTACCGGGCAATTTAACGTTACTCGTTTAATTTCACTCATTTTAGCGCAATAAATCTGGCAGCATGATCATCTCCCTGAGATCTGTCTACATGATTAGATTTAAGTATGAATCCGAATTTACGATTGATATTTAAATTAATTTCCGGAAAACATGCTTTTTTTCTAATTGACCCTTGAATTTTTTGGTTTCAACATCATGTTTGCTAGAGTGAGGAAAAAGAGATAATTTTGTCATCAGGCCATCATTTTGATGCTGCTAAGTGAACAAAGTTATTTTGCTAAGGCGGAGCATTTTTACTTAATTCGGTTTTTCCGATATTTATAATGTAAAAATACCATTTTAGCATTCACCAGAATTTCGATACTCTTATTCAAAATCAAAGACTACCTCAATCATGGAGACAATGATGAGCTTAATTAATACTGAAGTTAAACCATTTAAAGCAACTGCATTCCAAAACGGCAAATTCATTGAAGTTACAGAAGCTGACCTGAAAGGCAAATGGTCTGTTGTATTCTTCTATCCAGCTGACTTCACTTTCGTTTGCCCAACTGAACTAGGTGACCTTGCTGACAACTACGCTGAATTCCAAAAACTAGGCGTTGAAATCTACTCAGTTTCTACTGACACGCATTTCACTCACAAAGCTTGGCACGATTCTTCAGAAGAAATCAAAAAAATCCAGTACGTAATGGTTGGTGATGCTAACTGGACGCTTGCTAAAAACTTTGACGTATTAATCGAAGCTGATGGCCTTGCTGATCGCGGTACTTTTGTCATCGATCCAGAAGGTAAAATCCAAATCGTTGAAATCAACGCTGGTGGTATCGGCCGTGATGCTCAAGAACTTCTTCGTAAAGTTAAAGCAGCTCAATACGTACATGCTCACCCAGGCGAAGTTTGCCCAGCTAAATGGAAAGAAGGCGATGCAACTCTTGCTCCTTCAATCGACCTAGTAGGTAAAATCTAATTTTAATTAGATTGAAGTGATTCAAAAAAACCACGCTCTTTAGCGTGGTTTTTTATGGTTTAAACTTTTATGTCAGCGCAATACGGGATTTTATTAGGACTTTAAAAGGACTTTTAAAATTTCCGTCCAAATTTTTTCTTTTTTAATTATTTAAAATTCAGGCATATCTTTTGCTTCTCTTTCTCATAATCCTTACCCATTCTTACAATTCAGCTATACATCTCTAGCACCACATAGCATAAGTTCGAATGACAAGATAAGAAATATTCAGTGGAGGAACGCATATGCAAAAACTGCTTACCGTGATTTCTTGGAAATACAATCCTTCAAGTCGCCACCTGAAAATTGTATATAGTAATGGCCATACCGAGCTATATCACCCCGTACCTGAATTTATTTATGACAACCTGTTAAGACGCCAAGACAAAGCCGCATTCGTAGAAAAATATCTCGAATACAATTTGCATTTTAATAAAATTTGCATGGATTAAAACAAATCCGTTTTAACGGAACTCCACCATCAGCAAACCTGCGCCTATGGGTACTGTCATCATAATAAAACGTGGGTCTTGCTGAATTAAGGTGATAAATTCTTTCACTTCTGCTGCATGCGAAATAACATTATCGACTACCAGCAAACCGCCTTTGATCTTGAGCAACCGGCTTAAATGTGGCCAGTAACTGACATACGCATCTCGTTCGGCATCCAGTAAAATAAAATCAAATCCTTCTAGCATTGCTTCTAGATAAACTTGAGCATCTCCCACTTTAAAATCGATCACATCTGCCAGATCAATTTCTGTCGCATATTGCTTGGCCTGATCAACCCGTTCTGCATCAAGTTCAAGAGTTGTAATCTTGGCTTGAGTCTGGCGTGCAGCTTTAGCCAGCCATAAGGTTGAATAACCGGTAGACGTACCAATTTCCAATATCTTTTTGGATTGTTGCGCACGAATCAGCATAGATAAAAATTGGCCAGATTCGGGCTCTATATTGCGATATCGGTGTAGTCGATCATTCTGCTTCAGATCATGCATATGAAATTTTTCATATAATTCCTGCATGAATTTTTCAAATTTATCTGGATTCATTATCTCTCTTCCCTGAGTCTTGCTAGCTTAAAGTGCCTGAATCAATTTAAAACGTTCCACTTCCCGGTCATCGTTCGTGGTAATGGTTTCAGTGAACATCGTTAAAGGGCGTACCCAAATCGAATAATCCCCATAGAGACATTGATATACCACCAGTTTTTCTTCAGTTTCACTATGGTTCGCCACATGAAACACTTGATAAAGCTGACCCTTGTAATGCTGATAAATACCGCGTTGTAATTCCATCACTAAATCCTCCTCAATACATTCTAAATATTAACCTAAAATAGCAAACATAACGGCAAACTACTTGAAAATTCCCATTTAATCCATATATAGGAAATTGAAATTGATAGTGAATTTCTTAAGATATCCAAAAAATCGATTGATTATATAAAAACAACCTGTTTTACCTATTCAATCGATTATCCTATCATGGCTGTATCAAATAAACATTTACTCCTCTGGAGGCGTTAGCAATGTTAGACCAAAATACTTCTGCCCAACT